>JAYTTC010000304.1:0-6583 GCA_043745255.1 Verrucomicrobiales bacterium | reverse complement strand
GGACGAAATTCTAGAGCAACAGTCGGAGTATCGTGGACAGGGTGGAAGATTCATTCTTCCGATTCCCGAAGTTCGGGTGGTGTAGATGAAATTTCATTCCACCAGTTTGCCGGGCGTTTGGCTGATCGAGCTTGAGCCGCGCAAGGACGAGCGCGGCTACCTGGCTCGCACCTACTGCGAGAAGGAGTTCGTAGAACACGGGCTGAATACTCGATGGGTGCAGTGCAACAGCACGCTCACCCGAAAGCGGGGAATGTTGAGAGGACTGCACTACCAGGCCGAGCCGAGAGGAGAGATTAAGCTGATCCGCTGCCTTTCGGGAGTGATTTTCGATGTCGTGCTCGATATACGCCCTGGTCTGCCGACGTTCGGCCAATGGGAGTCGTTCGAGCTGAGCGAAGAAAGTAAGAACCAGCTTTATGTTCCTGCTGGGTTTGCCCACGGTTTCCAATGTCTGACAGAATCCTGCAGCTTGCTTTACCACATGTCTGAGTTCTACGTTCCGGAGCTGTCTCGAGGTGTGCGTTGGAGCGACCCTGATGCGAACATCGTTTGGGCAATTGCGAATCCACAACTCTCTCCGCGCGATGCCTGCCTGCCTCTCCTGGCGGACTTGCGAGCCGGAGCGTAGTAGGTCCTCGGGATATAAAACTGCGATGCCGAATGCAGACCATGTCTAAACCCATTATATTCTGGGGAGCTACCGGCCACTGCAAGGTGCTTCAAGAACTAGTTGGCCATCTGGGCTACGAGTTGAGCGCCCTGTTCGACAATGACCGCTCTCTGCAGTCCCCTCATGATGGGGTTCCATTGTACTACGGGACGTCAGGCTTTGCAGAGTGGCAATTGAAGCACGGCGGATTGAGTTGCTGTGCACTGGTGGCGATTGGAGGGGCAAGGGGTCGAGACCGCCTGCAACTCCAGGAGTTTCTCGCAGATCACGGTCTTCACATTCCCACAGTCGTCCATCCCAGCGCGTTTGTTGCGGCGGACGTTAGTTTGGGAGATGGCACCCAGATCCTGGCTCACGCGACCGTCTGCGCCGATGCTTCGATAGGTAGGGCCTGCATCGTCAATACACGGGCTGGTGTCGACCATGAGTCGGTGCTGGGAGATGGCGTGCACATTGGACCGGGAGCCACCCTTGCTGGGTGCGTTAGTGTCGGCAACAACACGATGATTGGCGCTGGTGCAACTCTTCTTCCGCGCATTAGGATCGGTCAAAATTCGATCGTCGGCGCGGGCTCCTTGGTGACACAGTCGCTTCCTGACGGTGTGATCGCCTACGGCAACCCGGCACGAGTTGTTCGAGCCAACAATGTTAAGTGAACCATCAGATGATAAACCACAATCCTAAGGACCCACTGAAGATCTCGCAAATGGCGGCGGACGCAGGGCTGCAAGCCGCGGCGCGCGCAACGTTCATGGGAAGCTGTCGGCATGGCTATTCCTACAACTTCACGTGGCTGGGCCGACCGATCATCCAGTATCCGCAGGACATCATGGCGATTCAGGAGATCATTTGGCAGGTGAAGCCGGACTTGATCATTGAGACAGGGGTGGCTCACGGCGGCTCTTTGATCCTGTCCGCTTCAATCCTCGAACTGATTGGAAAGCCTGCCGAAGTCATGGGAATCGATCTGGAGATCCGCTCTCACAATCGCGCGGAAATCGAGAAACACCCTCTCTCCAAGCGCATCGTCCTGGTGGAGGGATCTTCTGTCAGCGACGAGGTCGCAAAGCGTGCTAAGGTCGCCGCTCAAGGGAAAAATCAAGTGATGGTCTTTCTAGACTCCAATCACACCCACGCACATGTGTCGAAGGAGTTGGAGATTTACTCACCCTTGGTGACGAAGGGGAGTTACCTGGTCGTCTTTGACACGGTCATTGAAGATATGCCGGAGGGCTCGTTCCCGGATCGACCCTGGGGGAAGGGCAACAATCCTAAGACCGCCGTCTGTGAATTCCTTCTCATGAACAGCCGTTTCGCTCTGGATCGAGAGCTTGAGCAGAAGCTATTGCTTACTGTGGCGCCGGAGGGATACCTCAAGTGCATAGGGGATTAAGGCATGGAACGTATACCAGTTTCGGGTCCCTGGATTACCGAGCGGGAGATTTCCTACGTAACCGATGCAGTGACGAACGCCTGGTATCGCAATGCGAATGTTTACCACGACCGGTTCCAGAAGACGTTCGCTGAATACTTAGGAGTGCGCCATGCAATCGCGCTGCCGTCCTGCACTTCGGCGATTCACTTGGCGCTTCTTGCCCTCGGCGTCGGACCTGGGGACGAGGTAATAGTCCCAGACTGCACATGGATTGCCTCAGCAGCCCCAGTGAGCTACGTCGGCGCCGAGACAGTCTTCGCCGATATCGATCAAAAAAACTGGTGTCTGGCGGCGGACTCGTTCGTTGATTGCATTACCCCCAGAACCAAAGCGGTCATCCCCGTCGACCTTTACGGGAATGTGGCAGACATGGATGCCATCCGGGCGGTGGCTCGGGAACGCAACGTGTCCGTAGTGGAGGATGCCGCTGAGGCGATCGGCTCCGAGTTTGGAGGCAGGAAGGCCGGAAGTCTGGGAGACATCGGAGTGTTTAGTTTTCACGGCTCAAAAACTCTCACCACCGGAGAGGGAGGGATGTTGGTGACCGATCGCGATGACATTTGCGATCGGGTCATGTTCCTCCGCGACCATGGCCGTCCTCCAGGTGATCAACTCTTCTACAACACCGAGATCGCGTGGAAGTACAAGATGAGTTCCATGCAGGCGGCCCTAGGGCTTGCCCAGCTCGAACGAGTGGAGGAGCTGGTGGCCCGTAAGAGAGAGATCTTCAGTTGGTATGCCGAAGAGTTAGCGGACGTTCCAGGCATCAGCCTCAATTTTGAGGCACCGGGCACGAAAAGCACTTTCTGGATGGTGACAGTGCTCGTTGACCCGCAAACAGGTTTTGGGAAAGAGCGGCTGATGAGTTTGATGAGTGATCAGGGAATCGACACTCGACCGTTCTTTCACCCTCTCAGCAGCCTTCCCGCCTATGGCAAATCTCCGTACGCCGAGCAGGCTCGGCGAAGAAACATTGTAAGTTACTCGATCAGTCCTTACGGACTGAATCTACCGTCCGGTTTGACTCTCACTCGAACTGACGTGCGTCGGGTGTGCACATCACTTGGTGCGATTTTGTCGGACTCGCTGTCCGGAGAAACGAACCACTAGCCTTGTCTGACGGTTAGCTGCGGCGAAAGAACCATAAGAAATGAGCGCTCCTTTTTTTAGCGTCGTAATTCCCACCAAAAACCGCAGTTTCTTGGTCGGCCATGCCATTCGAAGTGTGCTGAAGCAGACTTTTCAGAATCTCGAGTTGATAGTGGTGGACAACGACGACACCGACTCAACCCGCAAAGTTGTCGAAACGTTCAAGGACCCTCGACTTCGGTATCTGCGCACCGGGAACCTTTCGATGCCGGACAATTGGGAGTACGGCACCTCAGCCTCACGAGGGGATTACATCCTTGTTCTGGAAGACAAGCAGATGCTTAAGTTGGCTGCGCTCGCCCGCATTGAGAAGGAGACAGGGCTGCACAATCCGGATGTGGTGCGCTGGGTCAGTGACAGTTTCGACGATGAACATTATCCGCCCAGGGTTCGGCGCGGAGATGGTGATGGTTCGGCTCGGCTTGTCTCCTCGGATTCATTGCTCGACGCGTTTTTGAACGACCCGAATCAGGGATACAAAGCGACCCTTCCTTTGCCACAACTTGGATGCGTTCATCGTCGGCTGCTGGACAAGATCAAAACGGGGCCGATGGCACGGCTATTCCACCCCGTCTCCCCTGATGTCGTGCTTGCCTTCCTCGAACTCTCCTACTCCGATGTCATCTGCGAGATTCAGGCACCACTCGTTTTTTACCTCTCCAGCAAACATAGCAATGGAAGGAGCGTCAGCACTAACGGTGCGGTTGGGAGCCAGTTCCTCCGCCAACTCCCTCGAGGACGGGAAGACTGTTACGATCAAGTTCCTATTAAGTGCATCACAATTCCGGGCACAATCTACAACGACTTCTTGCGGACGCAGAAAGTAATGGAGGGTCGACTGGCTCGACATCCCATCAATTGGACGAAGTATTTCGTGGATTGTTTTGCAGCCATTTTAAGCACGATGGCCTCCGGGGTGGGCATCTCAGCTGAGATGAAGGAGTGGAATCGAGCCCTGAGCGAACAACCGGCCGCAGTAAGAGAGTCGGTGCTAAGCGCGCTTGCCAAATCGAGGACAGGAGCATCGAGTGGATTGGCTGACGCCTTTAAGCGCATCGGCCGAAAGCTCGGGCTTCAGCGTTGGGAGCGGATTTGCAAGGGAGTCTATCGTGGACGTATCCGCAAGGATCCGGAATGGCGATTCACCAATGCGATCGACTACTTCGATTGGGAGAGCCGCCAGCCGGAGCGGTGAGAACACCCTATGCGCCGTCCGGCTTCTGCAGAAGCTGAGCAAGAGGGGGAGCCGGGTTTAGCCGCGAAAAGGCACAAGAATCGCAAAAAAGACATACCCATTGCGGAGAGGGCTCATCGTATGGTGGAGATCCGCTCATAAATCGCATCGCCGTAGAGAAGGAATCCCGCTGGGCCCCGACGAAATCCGTGGAGGCTGTGAAGATGGAATCCACGTGCAAGCAACAGAGCGTGAATCTCCCCAAACAGCGCGCACCCCTCATACAATTCCTCAAAAAGGACCTCGATGCAGAGCACCCCGACGTTCTCCAGCGCATGATGCCCTCCCTCGATCAGCATTCGCTCGGCTCCCTGAATATCGACTTTCATCAGGTCGATTGCGGGGATGGCTTGTTGGACGAACAGGTCGTCGAGACGAAATCCAGGAACTGAGACCTCTTTGGACTCCGAGAGGTCCTTGCCAAAATGACTTGCCGACGCCAGCTGAATCGGGAGAAGCGAGCTCGACGGAAGGTGACGGCTGACGTGGAAACGAACTTCGCCTGTGATTCCCGCGATGGCTGCGTTGATGACGCGACAACTTGTTTCGTGCGCGAATGCTGTTTTCAACCGCGACGCCTGCTCGGGATTCGCTTCGATCATCCAGATGTTCTCAGGTTCGAGATAGTCCAGGGCGAGTCGAGTGAACTCTCCTTCGAAGGCCCCGATATCCATGATTGTGCGATAGGGGCGAAGGGGAAAACTGCGGAATTGCCGGTGAGCCCGTCGAAGCGGACGGCGCGCGAGCGAAGTGGCCTTTTTCCACCATGGCCATCCACGGAAGCCAGCGATCGCCTTCATGCGGGCAACTCAAGAAGCCCGATTCCTATCGAGCGTTTTTCGGGGTCGTTTTCGATCCATTCTTCCACTCGGCCGCCGCTCCGTTTCAGCTCTTCCCAGAATTTCCAAACCTCGATCCGGGGGCGCTGCGGATGGTGAACCACATCGTGAAGCGCCACCAACCCTCCTCGAGCGACGAAGGGGGAGTAGAGTTCGTAATCCCGGCGAACTCCCTCATAGGTGTGGTCCCCATCGATGAACAGAAAATCGATCTTCTTGCCACCTAAGAGGTTCTCGATGCGTTGAGTCGTGGCCGCATCATGCGAGTTCGCACGCACTAGATGCAAAGTCTGACTGGACTGGCGAAACTGCTCATAGAGCTTGCTCCGGCAGTCGCGATATCCGCCGCCGAACTCGCCCGAAGGCAAATCCAGGCTGATCAAAGTCGCTGTGGGATCCGCGGCCTGGCACCACATATACAACGTGCCTCCGTGGCAGGTGCCGATTTCCATCACCACCTCGGGCCGTTGTCGCAGCACTCGATCGTAAAGCCCCTGAATCTCCGCCTCGGATTGCATTGGGCGGATCCGCTTAAAGAAGCCGCGGCCACGGAACTCAAACGGAATGCGCCAGCGCCCGGCATTGCTCTCCACTCTCCGCTCGAGGCTTCGAAGCCGACGCACGGATGAGGCAAGATGCCAACTCGCCGACAAACCATAGTATCGTTCCTTCAATTTCTTGAGCGCGGACATGCAGGGATCGAAGTATCCGGAATGTGCGTCAGGCAATCAAGCGCGTCGTAAAGGGCTCGGCTGAATCGGCCTCTGAAACCACATCCGGGTTCCGTTACCCCTCCAGTACTTCCAGGCCAGAACTAGATTGCGATTCCATTGCCGGGGTCGATCCCAGAGCTGCCCCGCTCCCAGGCCTCTCAGAAACGGGGGACGGAATTGAATCAAACCTGCCGATTCACCCAGCGTGCGCAGGCTCTGGCTGTCGAACAGATTCAAATGAATGGTGGGACAGAGGGCGTCAAGGTCGCGATCGGTCAGACTCGCGATCGGGGAGGATGCTCGGGCTGCCTTTCGCAGGGCTGCGGCAAGACGGCGGTGGCCGGGCACTCCAAGGAGCATCAAGCCTCCAGGTATCAGTCGCGTGGCCAGCCGCTCAGCCAGACCCGCCGGATGAACCAGGTGCTCCATCACTTGATCCGCCAGGATAAAGTCATAGTGGGAATCTTTGAGATCCGATTCCTCCAGCACCTCGATTCCGTGTCGTCGAGCCTGTTCGCGCGTGGCAGCCGACATCTCGAC
>JAYTTC010000303.1:0-6584 GCA_043745255.1 Verrucomicrobiales bacterium | reverse complement strand
ACTGACTGGAGAGCCGGACGCGGGAGATCCGCCCGTCCGGTTCGGAGGGAGGGGTGGCCCTATCGGGCCATCCCTACCCCTATCAGAACTGCAGTCCTGCTTCTGTAGTGTCGTTCGTATCGAACGATCCGGCCGGGGATGGGCCGATACGGCCCACACTACAGAACTGCAGTCCTGCTTTGAAACAGTGCAGGCAGAGTTCAGAGCCCCGTCTTTTTTGCGCCTTTTCGCGGCTAAGCCCGGCCCTGCCCGTTTCCGATCCGGGGAGGAGCTTTTACCGCGGAGGGGAGGGGGAACCTGTTCCGAAAACCTACTTCTTTCGGGACATCGCGGCTGCTGAAGTGGGCGGCGCTCTCATGCAGCGACCCATTCAGGCTTTCTCCAAGGACCCAGATCTCACCCACTTTTAATGGCACTCCCTTCGGTCCGTCCACCACAACGGGGGAGGGGACTTTTATCCAGAGTTGGATATTGCGGATTGAAGGCCCTAGGCTCCCGTCGACCATGAACCCTGATCACTCGTTTACCGCGGCGACGCTGGAGGAAATTCCACTGATCGCCGACTTGGCTCGAGTGATCTGGAGGAGCCACTATCCAGGGATCATTTCTGAGGATCAGATCGAGTACATGCTGGAGCGAATGTATTCCCTGGAGCGGATGCGTCAGGAAGTTTTAAATGAAGGGGTCGTTTATATTCTGGCTCGGTCACGGGCCGTTCCGATCGGGTTCGCGGCGTACGGTGCCGGTGCTCAACCTGAGGAATTTAGACTCCATAAACTGTATCTACTCCCCGCCCATCAGCGTGCAGGCCTGGGCAGATCATTGCTGCAGATGGCCTTAATCGAGGCGCGCCGTCGAGGGGCTAGCCGACTGACCCTGGCGGTGAACAAGAAGAACCTCGGCGCGCTGGCGGCCTATCGTAACTATGGATTCCGGGTGCGTGAGGCGGTTCGAGTGGAGATTGGCGGAGGATTCGTGATGGATGACTTCATCCTGGAGCGTGCTTTGAATCTGGAGCTGGCCTGAAGAGTCGTGGGGTTCGATGACCTGCTTCCATCTTTTTTAGGAATTCCTGAAATAAGGCCGCCGGAGTTCCGTAGTATATGTTGGAAGAGGGACGATACCTTCTTCTGCGACCGGGCGGTTCTCCGAAAACAAATACATCAACAGGAGGCCGGACGGAAAATGCAAACTAATGTCTGCCCTTGTGGGTAGATCGCGGGTCTTGGTGGAAATTTTTCTGTGTGTGCACCAAGACCCGCGTTTAATTTTACAGCCTCTTTACGGATCGGCGGTTTGATCGACGCCAGCGCAGAACGGATTGAGGAGATAGATCCGCTCGCGGTCATCGATCTGAACGCTGTCCCAGTCCAGTACGTAGGCGTCCGGGCGGGTTGAGATCTCCCGCATCAGCTCACTGCGCGCTCCGGCGCGTGTGTTGTCCGGCGGCTGGCTGCAGGCCTCCTTCAATCGCTCCGGATGCCACAGTCCCTGGGTGTTCGCGAGGGCTAGCCCCAGTGATCGATCCGGGTCGATGCTGTGGTATTCCAAATCCTGGGCCTCGAGCCAGGGATGGTTCCAGTCGATCTTCTCGCTCTCGCAAAACAGGGATAGCAAGTGTTCCTTGGTGACCCAGTCAATCAGCCCCACCAGGTCCTGCTTGCGACGGGACAGTCCTTCCAACACATCATTCCAGAGTTGAAGAACCACGTCCGTCTCTGCATCGCGTCCGCCGAATCGGCGTGCCGCCCGATGCCGAAACTGGCTTAGGATCTCAATCGCATCCAGGGACCGGCCATCCGCCAAGCGCACCGGCCACGGAGGTTCAAGCGTGCGGGAGAGCTGGCGCAGCGAGCCGACTGCATCCTGGAGTGAGAAGGGTGGAAGATCGTCCGCTTCCAGTAGATCAAACACGAGCCGGGTCGTCCCGACTTTCAAAAATAACGAGCTGGGGAGAACGCTCGTGTCTCCATGGATGAGATGGAGTCGACGATACAGCTGCGGATCCGCCAGGGGCTCGTCTCGAGTGTTGATGATCGCCCGGTTGTGCTGCACCCACTCGAAGAAGTCGTTCTGAATGTAATCCGCCCGTTGGCTGATCTGAAACGCCCCGATGTCTTCTCGCCGTGTTCCCTCGTGTCGGAAGCGAGTGGCTTGGGACGTGCCTACTCGCCCCGCGCCACAATAGACCGCTCGCAGCGTCAAAAAGGAAAGAAGCGACAGGACGTTCTTCTGAGTGAGGGGCGCGCTGCGTTGGAGGGAGTAGTTCTCATGACAGCCAAACGTCGCGCCGGTGTAGTGATCGACATTGTTGCGGATAAAGGTCACCTGCTCCGCAAGCCCCAGGGCCTGGAGGGCTTCGTTGAGAAGAAGATCTCCCGCACGGTCAAAGCGCACCACATCCACTGTCGAGGCGCATTCAGCGGTGCAGTACTCCAGATGCCCCATGTCTAGATACATCCGACCTCCGTTGAACAGGAACCCGCCGTTCCCCGCTGGTTCATCCCAGTCGCGTTCGTGGAGGTCGATCAACCCGTAGCGTTTTTTGTCAAAAACCCAATCCCGCACTTGGTGAATCACCTCCGAAACCTGCAGAGGGGGGTCCACCAAACAGCCATACTCGGTCTCGAGTCCGGTGATCCTCCGGGATCCGGCTGGCGCTAAGATGGACGCATTGCTTCGGGTCATGTGCGCAGTCACCTCCGTCAGGGTGGCGCCTCCAGGGCGCGATCTGCTATGGGTGGCTAAGCTCTAAAATGGCTCAAGCAGGCAAACTCGGAAAGTCTAATTTCCGGTAATGAACGGGTCCGGTCGAACGGCGATCCAGCAATGCGATCTCGATCTTCCGTCCTTCCAATAAAGGGGGTAACTCTGCGCTTGGAGTCAGATCCAGAAACGGAGCGTTGGTGGTGATCGCACGCCATGCTGAGAGGAGCACCAATGCCACCTGACGCAGTCCCTGTTCCGGTCGCAGGTTTTGTTTGAGCCAAGCCTGCGCCTCGCCCTCCACCTTCCGGTCGCTGTAAGCCAGAAGCACGCCGGACGGTTCGTAGTGGTGGTTGCCGTCGAAGTGCAGCCTCACCAGAACATCCAGAGTTGGCGTTTCCCCGAGTTCAGCAAACAAGGACTCCACAATCAGCGGTGGGGAGAAGATCTGTTCGAAGCTGTTCTTCAGGGTCGGACTGAGGGAGAAGCCAACCAGTCGACGCAGAGTCACATCTCTGGACGATCGGTTGAATCCTTCCATGTGCGCGGCTTCGATCGCGGACTGTCGGACTTTCTCGATGTCCACCGGATGCCCCAATGACGCAAATGCGTGTCGATCGTAGATCTCGAATACCTTGGACTGGCCCTGCCCGACGCCGACCAGAAGGACACCTTCAGGGCGGGAAGCGGCAAAGACAGGAGTGGCACCCTTCAGGTGATCCTGGATGTACTCGCGTCGGTTCTGGATGGCCTCCAGCCAGCGGTAGGGTTCTTCGGTCATGCTTCAGCCTTTTGCCAATAGCGTTCGTGCTCTTCGAGCGGGATGGTGCGAATGCCGTCCCGTGTCAGCAGCCTGATGGTGGCGTATAATCTCCGATCCGGGTGAACCCCTCCGGTGGCGGTATCGAAGGCCGCGGCGGTCATCAACAGACGGTTCGCGAGATTGACCGCCTGTTCGAGTGTCATGTCCTGCGGACGCGGATTGCCCCATTTCTCAAGGAAATGCAGGACACTCCGGATGCTCCCCGATCCCGATCCTGAGCTCGCGTAGCTCGCCGCCTCAAACTGTGCACCCAAGGGATCGTAGAAATGAATCACCGGACGGGCCTGCGGATCATCAATCTCCACGCCTGCAAACAGCGGTGCCACGACTCCGAAGCCCTGCAAAGTTCCGGACAGATTTTCGCGGAGAAGCTTGGAAAGCGCGCGAATTTTTGCACCAAGGCTCATGGTCTGAAGCTGGCTTCTCCGATAGAACTCGAATGTCGTCTGAAGCGTGCGCGCCATCTCGAAGGCCACCGCGGGTGAGCCTGCTATCGCCATCATCGAATGTGCGTCCAGCTCCAGAATCTTTTCGGCAGTGTCGGAAAATACGGTGTTGCCCGCGGTTGCGCGATGATCACCCGCCATCACCACACCCGCAGAACAGTGGAAGGCGAATACGGTGGTCGCGTGGATTGCGATCTCCTTGGCACCTTCGGTTCCTGCCAGTAGTGCAAACGGACTCTTGGGCAGCAGTGCGAGAAAGTCTCCATTCATCATTGTCCAGTTCTTTGCCGATAGCGTTTGGCTTGATCGGGATCGACCCGCCGCATGCGCTTCAGCAAATCCTCGGTGTTAGGCTTGTTCACTTCAGGGGCCCGCGGGCCCTCGCCGCCGCCTCCGCCGCTCGGAGCGGTCGTCTGAGGTTGAGGTCGTTGCAAACGGTCAGGCATAAGGTTGGAGGGTTGTAGGTTGCGAGGGTCGGTTACACGAGTTTGGCAAAAGAAAGATAGCGCAAATCGTCCACGGTTTGAGCTGAGCTGATGACCTTCAGGCTCTGTCGGATCAGTTGGGGATCGAACAGATTTCGCAGGTCCAATTCGAGTCGCTTGTCTCCCGCGCGCAGCGTGACATGGTCCCATTGGATCAGTTCCACCGACGCGCCGAAACGCTCAATGCACAGTCCGCGCACCGCCGCACGGGTGGTCATCGGCGGAGTCAGACGGCCATGGCAAATCTCCTCCATCGGATAGGGCAGCCGCAATGCCTTCTGATCCATCAATCCGAAGAAAAGGCCTTGTTCACGATCCAGCAGATGATACGCGAGATCGAGGCTCTGCAGCCAGGGGTCGTCCGCCGAAAGTCCCTCCGCCTCCCTGAACCGCTCGATGAGCTGGTACTTCGCGGTCCAGTCAAGCCGATCCGCCGTGGAAAGGGGGTCCCGCTCCAGATCGTTCAAAACGGTTTCCCAATCCGCTGCCACCTTCTGCCAGTCCAGAGGAAGGTTGGGACAGAACTCACGCACCAATTGAAGATACTGCCTCTGGATTTCCAATCCCGTCGTCAGGCGCCCGTCGGCAGTCCGGCATTCCCACTTCCATGTGAGGTCGCGGGAGATCTGTTTCAAGGTCCGCAGCGGCTCTTCAACTTTCGGAATCCTCTCCAGGGGCGCGCCGTTGAGCATTGCCTGCAGCACCAGCGCGGTGGTGCCTATCTTCAGGTATCCCGAATAGAGGGAAAGATTGGCGTCGCCGATGATGACGTGGAAGCGGCGATACACCTCTGCGTTGGCATGGGGCTCATCGCGAGTGTTCACCAGCGGGCGCCGTTGCATGGTGTCGACGCTCTGCATCTCCGTGAAAAAGTCGCTGCGCTGGGAAATCTGAAAACCGGGCCGCAGGAATCGATCCTCCTCTTCCCACCCGTACTTGCCGCTGCCGCAGAGGATTTGACGGGTGACGAAGAAGGCAACGATTCCCTGGCTCAACGTGTCCCATGACAGTCGTCGCGGCATGAGATAGTTTTCATGACACCCATAACTGTGTCCCAAAAAATCGGTGTTGTTCTTGTAGAGCCGGACCGGGTTGGTGTCCTTCTCGTCCTGATTCATCGTTCGCGCGCAGGAGGCGAGAAGAACGTCGCCGGCATAGTCCTGCTGCAGGATCTCCAGCAGAGTGCTGCATTCGGGCGTGCAATACTCGGGATGGGCGTGGTCGTTATAGAATCGAGCGCCGTTGCGGAGAACCAGGTCGCTCTTGATTTCGTGGAAGGTCAGGTTGCGCTGGGCATCCAGGGCGAAATAGTCCGATTCGTCCGTGTCCTGGCGCAGTTCCTCGACGTTGAACCCGCGCATATCGCGATGCGGGTCCTCGAGGCGGTAGTCCCAACAATGACGTACCCCTGGAGCCGTGGCGCTGCGAACCAGCGCGATCGACTCTGCAACCACGTCGAGACCCTCCGGGCGGTCCCGGGTGATTCCGATCTCTGTCTCGGTTCCGAACTGGATCTCCACAACGGCTAAATGGCTGAGGCTTCGCCGGGCCGGTCGGGAGCCACGTGGCGACACGGGGCTAACCGGACGACGTTGCCAGGATCAAAATCAGTTAACTTCAACCAATCCTCGGTCATGTCACTCGGAGGAAACAACTCGTTCTCGCGATACTCGTGGTCGAGGGCTTTCAACAAGTCTTCCCGTCGGATGGGTAATTCCTGCTGCTGTTCGATCGAGCGCTTGATGGCGTACTCTTTCGCGCGCTCCACCACCGCAGCGATAATCGCTCCGCTGGCCAGTTCCCCTCGATGCAGGTAATCCCGTCGCCCGCTGCGATAAGTGATTTCCAGGAATCGGTTGGCTTCGGCGTGGTCGTAGTGGGCTTTGATGAGCGCAGCCACGAGATCGTCGCGCGGCTCGGCGAGCGGCAGACTGTCGGTGAGATAGAGTTTGTAGATTTCAGTCGCCGCTCCGACATCCGGTCGGCGGACGCGAATCTTCCGATCGATTCGCCCCGGTCGCAGAATCGCCGGGTCGATCAGATCGGCACGATTCGAGGCGATGATCACCACGACGTTCCGCAGGGCCTCGATGCCGTCCATCTCGGTGCAGAACATCGGCACCA
>JAYTTC010000302.1:0-6621 GCA_043745255.1 Verrucomicrobiales bacterium | reverse complement strand
GCTTGATCCCCAATTGCTCGATCGTAGAGGGTCCTGGTCCGGATCGACCAACTGCATGGAAATCCCCAGGTCCCCGGGTTGCACAGGCCAGGGTAGGTCACTCGAGTAGACCACCGAATGGATAATCTCATCACCGCTCGGAGCCAGACCCGAGCGAACGAGAGCGAGTGTTCCACCCTTGAGGCTCAGATTGCCTGGGAAGATCCCCGCGACCGGAATCGACCAGCCATAGGTTTGCCCAAACTGCACACGATCCTTGACCACCACCCGAAAGTCTCCGGGATGAATGATCGTCCCTTCGGGAAATACCAATCCCACTCCGTCCAGGCGCCATCCAGAAATATCATAGCTGGTGCTGCTCGCGAGATTGAGAATCTCGACGAATTGCGATCCCTCGACGAGGGGTCGGAACAGAATCTCGTTTATCACCAGGTTATGCAGAGGAGGCTCGGATGGCCCGGCATAGGTGACCGTCAAATTCGCGCTGGCTCCTGGCAGCCTGAGACCCAATCGATCGAACGCTTCAAGGGTTAGCACGTTGGCACCCGGCTCCAGTAACACCTCCGTGTTCCAGTTGGTGATCGTGGTCCAAGCGAGCTGCTGGGTCCGGCCGTTCACTCGAATGCTCTTCAGACTGGGGGGAGCTGTTCCAGCGAGGATCACTGAATTCGACGAGCTCGCCCCACTTGATCCAACGGGCGCAGTGAGCTGGAAGGGAGCGTTCACCGCCCGCAATTGATTGGTCAAATACGCTCTGCGCTGGTTGATCCAGGTGCGAATCGGCGCCGGATCATCCAGGAGAACTCGGTTGGTCTTAAAGGCGGCAAACTTGGAGGCAAGCAGGAGATCGATCGGTAGACCGGGGCCGCTCTTGAAGAAACCGTTCACTGCTTCGTCCAGCGCGCGCCAGTAGGGACGCAGGAGTTCGGGAGTACCATACATCCGCTTAATTGCCGGATCCACGTTATCGGGAAATAGAGCGGCCTGCGGCTCATCGTTGAAAACACCCAGGCCGACGTCAAAGTCCCAGCTGAAAAGTTTCCACCCGGACTGCTCTGGCTTGTACAAATAGGTGTTCTTCGAGTTCGGATTTCCGAAGGCGTCCCAGTAGGAAGCCAGATCGTTCATCGCAAAGGTCCGCATCCAATGGTCGACATCCACGACGGCGTTCACCGCTGCCAGGAAGCTTTTTGGATCGGGTAGGTTCACCGCATCGACCAGCGTGAACATGTCGGTATAATCGTTAGCAGATTTCTTCACCGCCCGCGGACGCCAATTCCAACGGTAGCGCGCGGTCTTTTTGTTTCCGTCGGGATCGAGGAATTGATCCAACCAGTTTAGCTGACAGTTGTTCACCCCTCCTACCGGAAGGCCGTTGTCCGCGAACTCATCCCAACAGTCCGTCTTGATAAGTACGCCATTGCTGTCCTGTGGAAACCACTCTCGTATCAAGTTTCCGTCCGGTTGCTGAACATCGTCGTAAAGAATCCCCACCTTGCCCGACCCCGAATCTCGTTTCACACCGTTCACGTACATGTTGACGTAGCGCCGGTAATTGTTCGGGAGGTCATATTGCTCGAGGAACCAGAACATCAACTGCTCTCGCTGATTGGTGGGATCGCGAATCGGCCAATCGATGGTGAAGTGGCTCTCACCGAGCACCCGATTGTCGTCGGGACAGACAATATCATAGCCGCAGGGTGAACCCACCGGTGTGTCATAGGTGGGAACAGTATAGTAGCTCCCGGCGTAGCGGGTGCTGGCGTTGTAGATCACGCGATTCGTTCCGTAGATGAAGGTGGCATCCAACCCCTCATTGCTCATCTTTTCGCGCGCGGTCCAATAGGTGATATTGCTCTGAGTCACCCAGAGATGATAGGTGGCAAAGCCGCCTGCCACATTGGTTTCTCCCACCCGCACCAGACATTCCCGCCTGGGCGCTTCTTCCGGGAAGACCGAGCGGGCGGGAATCGGATACCGATCCACCGCCTGGATTTGAAACGCGACCAACTTCCCTTTTTTCTGCGCAGGGATCTCTGCGGTGTAGAGTTTATCGCCTGCCACTGGATCCGCCCCAGTTCCCGAATCGGTCATTGGAAGATCAAAGAGGGTATTGGTGGGATCGATGCGGTATCTCAACACCACGCTCGCCAAGCCATCGGGATCTGTCACCCGGGCGGTGACACGAATCAGGTCGTTGGTGGTGGGGAAAACGGGGAAATGACTCACCTCCGCGATGAACGGCGGTGTATTCGAGGCGGCGCGACTGTTGGGTCTTCCGGCAGTGCCCAGCGCCTGGGGAATCGGTGCCGTTCCTCCAAAATCGAATCCACCCCCGCGCAGTCGGAAGAGATAATTTGGGGTTCCGCTCAACCAACGAACCTTAGCGCGCAGGGTCACGATGCTGTTCACCGGAATCGCAGGCAGTAATTTTCCCCGAACGCGATTCGCCACTTGATCGCCGCGGTCCGTGGCAATGACATGGAGAGTCTGGGTTCCGCCCTCAAGCGTATTTTCCCATCGGGTTTGTTTATGAGTCCCCTGCCCCGCCCAGTTCGTGGAGTTTGTGCTGAAGCCGGAGTTGACCATCCGGTTCTGTCCATTCACCAAGACCTCCACATCATCAATCAGCATCTCGCCCGCATCCCAGAGCAGGAACTGAAGCTGGTCCCCTGTCGGGGTCGACGGATGGAGCATGTCCATTTTCCCGGTCTGCTCCAGGCTGGACCATTCGGATTTCGCCGTTTCGTCGCTATCCGCCCAACTCGATGGACTGGAATGGTCGCTCCGAGGATGGATCAGCTCCAGACTGCTGCCCCCTCCATCGGACCCTTTGCCCCAACGTCCTCCGGTTCTGAAATTCACCTCATCCTGCACCACCCAAGCTGTCTGCAGGGCCTCTCCAACGACGACCGAGCAAGGGGCCGCAACGGCCAAGCGCTCGCCTCGACCCGAGATGGACCCCGAGAACGGCCCCAGCACGATCGCTTGCGGCGTTCCGCTCTGAACCTGCTTGAGTCGCTCCGGATTTTTGGCCACCACCAGGAATCCTTTTGCAGAGATCACGCTGTGGCTGGGAAAGGTGTAAGTGATTCCGGAAATGAAACGCCATCCGCTGAGATCCACAGGGGTTTCGCTCCAATTGTAGAGCTCAACGAATGCTTCATCCGAGTCACGGGAGGGAGGCGCGTAAAAAATCTCATTGATGACCACGTTCCGAATCAGCAGCGGGGCGTTGAGAGCGCTGGGGGTAGGTTGCTCCAGGGCTCGGATCAGTTCCGAGCCCTCGGGCTGACGCCCTACCGAGACTCCAGCTTGCTGACCTTCCAACTCAATTGCATCGAGGACTCGCTGCAGATCAGCCGCGAATAGCAGCACTCGATCTCCCGCCGGATTCACATCAAACCCGAGCTCCGAGCGATGAAACGCCAGTGCAGCGCCCCCAGGCACGACTGAACCGAAAGGGATTTGAAATCGATTGGACACCGAGCCCGCACCAAGCCAGGCACCGGAAAGATCCACCGGATCTGCTCCCCGATTGAAAAGTTCGATGAAGCTCTCTCCTCCAAACAGCGGGAGCGCGAGCACCTCGTTCAGGACGATGGATTCCATCGGACCGCTGGGAACAGGGTCGTCCTGTCCCGGAGAGCCGCCGAATCGGGTGCTGGCGGCCCATGCTCGAGGATCTGCTTCGCCATAGGTGGGGCGACTCAGAACCAACGAGGGTCCCAATCCAGCGGAGGCGATCGGCCACGGGGCTCGATCGGAATAGGAGAGATCGAGGACGATGGCTCCGGAACGTTTTAGCAACTGAACACGCCCGCCGCTGCCGGGCAGGTTCCCCGTCCACCCCCCCAACACGCCCGTAATACCATACGCCGCCTCAAGATCCCCAGGGACAGCGGCCACCACCAGGAATGAGTTGGCCGCGAGAATGGTGTTGGAGGGCAAGGTGTATTGGATGGCACCCTGAAATTTCCATCCACTGATGTCCTCGATGAACGGATTGGAGTTGTAGATCTCCACGAAGCGAAGGTTTCGTCCGTCGCTGCGATCGGCGGGATGATAGTGAATCTCGGAGATCGCGATGCCCGTACGACGTCCCGAGGGGCCGATGGGTTCTCGCGAGTAAAATTCAGCCCAGAGGCTGAGAGGGAGACATAAAAAGAAAAAGACCCAACTCAAGCGACGTAAGAACGAAAAACTCATAGGGCTGAATAAGCTGATTGTGCCGGGAACGAGAACGAATAGGCACGAAAACCGATGGCACCTCAAGCTGCAATTCAGATTTAGCAGGCCGACGGGTGCAATTAAAAGTGGGTGAGATCTGGATCCTTGGAGAAAGCCTGAATGGGTCGCTGCGGGAGAGCGCCGCCCACTTCAGCGGCCGCGATATCCCGACAGAAGTAGGTTCTCGGCACAGGGTCCCCCTCCCCGGATCGGAAACGGGCAGGGCCGGGCTTAGCCGCGAAAAGGCGCAGAAGACGCAAAAAAGACCGGGGCCTCTGCACGACGCTACAGAAGCCGGACCGCAGTTCTGTAGCGTGGGCCGTATCGGCCCATCCCCTCGGCCGGATCGTTCGATACGAACGACACTACAGAAGCCGGACCGCAGTTCTGTAGTGTGGGCCGTATCGGCCCATCCCCTCGGCCGGATCGTCCGATACGAACGACACTACAGAAGCCGGACCGCAGTTCTGTAGCGTGGGCCGTATCGGCCCATCCCCGCTCCCTCTTCAGAGAAACCACGAGTGGATCGGCTTTTTTTCCGAAGGAAAGCCTCCAGCAGCCCATCGGTCCCATCCGTGTTTCCCCGACCTAGCCCAGCGTAACTCCCCCACTAGCCCGTGTCCCCAAACCCAAGTAAGCTTCTCCATCACCAGGCTGCCTCGAAAGACCTCCCCAGGACTCCCCCTTTCTTCCCCGCTTCAACTGCGAATAACTCTCAAAAAGTGAGCGGTTTTCAGGGGGTTTTGAGTTTTCCAAATTGGGGATAAGTTCTGGGTAACTTTTTCGCAAAAATTTCTTGCCCGCCCACTAAGTCTTGGGCATACATGTTCCCCCGAACGCTACTAATTGGGGTCGTCCTGTGTTTGGTCATTTTTGAGCAGGTTAGTTTAAATCGATGATTTTTGCCTGTTTGTTAAGTGTTTTTTCGGCGTTGGGGTTGTGCCATCGAAAGTTTCGCATCGCCGCACCTGTTGCGTACGCGGCGGGTCGATGCGGTTCCCAGGTTGGGGTTGGGGTTTTTGTTCTTTTAGAGTCCGCTTTAACGTCGTCGCTCGGCGGCCGTGGGATCACCCCTGTCGGTGGCCATGTCGGTCGTTCCTGAGCAAAGCCGAATCCCTCGGCAAAGAATTAAACGTCTGTGTTAACCATTCTCTCGCCATGATTGATGCCCGTGAAGATGTTCTCGCCTCTGCCGCGTCGCGGCGCAAAACTGGCCGGGTGAGTTCCACCCGTTCCGGTTCCGGTAAATCGTCCCGCAAAGCGCCGCGCGTTGAGCGGGTTTTTAGTGAACCCAAGGTGCATCCCTTCGATCAACTCGAATGGGACCGCCGCACGGCTGAGATTACCGATGACGCCGGCAAGGTGATTTTCAAGCAGGAGAACGTCGAAGTACCGAAGGCTTGGTCTCAACTCGCGACAAAGGTCGTGGTTTCGAAATATTTTTACGGTGAACAAAACACTCCGGAACGGGAAGTCTCGGTGCGCCAGCTGATCCATCGCGTGAGCCGCACGATTACCGACTGGGGCATCAAGGATGGTTATTTCACCAAGGATGAGGGAGAGCTCTTCTACCAGGAACTCACCTGGCTCTCGATTAACCAGTATGGTGCCTTCAACTCACCGGTCTGGTTCAACGTCGGGCTCTATCATGAGTACGGCATCGGCAAAAAATCCGACAAGGGCAACTTCTACTTCAATCGCAAGACCGGTAAAGCGGAGCGTGCGCCCACCCAGTACGAATATCCTCAATGCAGCGCCTGTTTCATCCAGTCGGTGGATGACAACATGGAGTCCATCATGCAGCTCGCCTACAGCGAGGCCATGCTCTTCAAGTTTGGCTCCGGCACCGGCACCGATCTGTCCCCGATTCGCTCGAGCAAGGAAAAGCTGAGCGGGGGGGGCCGCCCGAGTGGTCCGCTTTCCTTCCTGAAGGTCTATGATCAGGTGGCGAATGTGGTGAAGTCCGGAGGCAAGACTCGTCGCGCCGCCAAGATGAACACTCTCCGCGACTGGCATGGGGACATCGAGGAGTTCATCGATGCCAAGCAGCGCGAGGAGCGCAAAGCCTGGGCACTGATCGAGCAAGGCTACGACGGCTCGTTCAACGGCGAGGCCTATGGCAGCGTGATGTATCAGAACGAGAATCTCTCGGTGCGCGTCAGCGACGAGTTCATGCAGGCCGCGATTGAAGGCCGCGAGTGGTGGACCCGGAACGTCACCAGCGGCAAGCCGCTTCACAAGAAGGACGCCCGTCAGCTCCTCACCAAGATCGCCGAAGGCACCTGGGTGTGCGGGGATCCCGGGCTTCAGTACGACGGGGCCATCCAAAAATGGCATACCTGCAAGGGCACCGAGCCGATCCATTCCACCAACCCTTGCAGCGAGTATGTG
>JAYTTC010000301.1:0-1825 GCA_043745255.1 Verrucomicrobiales bacterium | reverse complement strand
AGCTCGTCGTCAAGCAGGGTCAGGCGGTTACCGATGCCGAGCTCGTTTTCGGCGAAGCTCATCCGCTGCTGCGCGTCGGCCCCGTCCCGCGTGACGGTGAACTCGGTGCGGCACGTCTCCTGCCCGCGAAAGAGGTCGCAGACGGATTCGATGGCTTGGAGTTGGTAATCGAGGTTGGGCTCGAAGTGGAGTTTCATCGTCAAACTTTCCAAAGGGGATGGTTGCGCCAATCGGGCGGCAGGCCCATTTCAGCGAGCGGAATTTCTGGAAATTCGTCAAACAAAGCGTAGAGGCGTGTCCGCCACTGGGTGGTGGAACTCACCTTGCCCAGCCAGAAATGACAAACGGTCAGCATCAGACCGACACGGTCATTGGCAAAGCCGGGTTGAATGTGCCAATCCGGGTTCTTCCGCTTTCCCGGAACGGACGGTTTTACACCGAACACACGATTCCAGATACGGGCATGGTGGGCGCAGGAATTGCGAAGGGTGAAGATTGCTTTCGTCCAGGACAGCAGTTGCTCATCAGGAAAGCCGAAATTTGCCGCAACCTTCTGCACCAATGCCCGATCTACACCGTAGGCCAATTGCATCGCGGTTTCGCAGGTCATCAGCTCGCAGGCCATCCAGAGCGGCAAGTATTGGTGATGGTCGCCGTAGTTCTGCTCGAAATGTTTTACAAAGGCATCGCTCGCCCGGCATTTTTCATTGGTGAGCTTGCCCAGCCAGAGACGGTATTCAGACCTTTCCAACCCTTTCAGCTTGAGCAGGGACTTCAGGTTTCGCCAGACCCGCCGCCACAGCGCCTGCTGCTTGAATCCCGGAAGATTGGTCTGGTCAAGATGACCAAACGGACCATGTGCCCCAACGAAATGGAAAACGAGTTGAGTGCGCACGGACACTTCGATCCGCTCGATGGCATCCAGCAAGATGATGCGCAGGCGTCGGTCAAAATTGTAGCGCCGCCAAATTGTGTTAAAGTCCGTGCTGGGCACGAAATCATCAGTGGGTTTTCCAGCGGCATCGCGGATGCGGAACGGATAGAGATACCCGCTCAGTCGGTAATAATTGACCACCTTGAGCCGGGAAATCAGTTCGGCGCGGTTGGCGACCAGCCCCCGTTTCAGGAGCAAATCAGCCTGATCCTCCAAGGCGAGGGCCTTTTTGGAGTAAATCATCCGCCGCCCTCCTTGGGAACGAGCGCCGGATCAGGGCAAAAAAAGAGCCACCGAATTACGCATGCAAGCAGAGGCGCGGCAGCTATGATGCCGACACGCTGTCTCAAGTGCTCCCACCCGTCAACACGAGATTTGAACCCACGACCCCAAGCGCGGATTATGATCCCGAAATCTGTTTCGGGATCATCAGCGGACTTGTTCGCAAGGTGGCTCATGGCAGTGGCTTAAAGGCTGCGGACGTTCTCCAAGCCGTGCTGTTGCAGGATGGCGGCGAGGTTGGTCTTGGCCACGTCGTCGGCGAAGGCGCTGTCGCGGAAGACGACGGTGGTTTCTCCGGCGGGCTTCAACGCCTTATGCCAGGCCGCGAGGGCAAGGGCCAGTGGCTCCACCTCCGCCTGCGGGATGCTGTTGGATAGGCAGACGAGCAAGGTGCCCGCGCCGATGCTCTGGACTTCGTGTTTGCCGATTTTCTTCGTCGCGATGGGAACACAGAGGTCGAGGCCGAGCTTGAGGAGCAGCTCGAAGAGGATGTCCTGCTCCGTGCGGTCGGTCTTGAGGTGATCCACGGAGTCTTCAAGGGTTTCGGCCAGCTTCTCGCGGTCCGGTTCCCACGCCCGGATGTTGCTGGAGGCGAGCTTGAAGACGCGA
>JAYTTC010000300.1:0-6642 GCA_043745255.1 Verrucomicrobiales bacterium | reverse complement strand
GCATGCGGTCGGCTTCATCGAGAACCAGGTAGCAGAGGCTCGAGAATCGAGCGTGGCCCTGGTCCATCAGATCTAGCAATCGGCCCGGCGTGGCGACGACCAGGTCTACTCCCGAGCGGAGGGCTTGAATCTGAGCGTATTCTCCGACGCCACCGAAAACGGTTGCGACGCGAAACGAAGGCAGATGTTTGGCATAAGCACGGGCATTTTCCTCGATCTGCACCGCGAGCTCACGCGTCGGCGCTAGAACCAGCGCGCGCGTTCCAGGCTGACCATGGTGTCCGTGTTTGCCCGGCGTGGAGGGCTGAATGGGTGCCGAGGAGAGCTTGGAAAGGATCGGGAGTACGAAGGCTGCGGTTTTTCCGGTGCCGGTCTGCGCGACACCAATGAGATCGTGATTGGCCAGGACTTGGGGAATCGCGGCGGCCTGGATCGGGGTGGGCTCGGTGTAACCGGCTTCTTGAACTGCTTTAAGAATATTGGGCCCGAGGCCCAGTTCACGAAATGACATCCGCGGAGCCTACGTCGGATTCGCTGCCTAGTGCACTCCTTTTCCTTTCATGCGCCTGGGGCTCACCTCAACCTCACTCTTTGGCCTGGAACCGCGAATCCCAAAATTTTCGTGAAGAAAATCAACGCAAAGCACGCTGCTATTCTACTCGGCTTCCTGACCAGTGTCTTTGGAACGGTTGGATCCTCCTTTTTTATCGAGGGTTTGAACAAGGAGATCGGCAGACTCACCGACCAGCGCAACGAATCGAGTCGCGAGATCGAACTAATTCAGGCCGCCAGCTCTGAATATTTCCTCAGTAGCCAGCAAGGAGACCTTGTTTACGCCCTGAGTCTCCAAGCGACCGCGCGGCAAGACATCGTGGGACTGCTTTACAACGGCAATCTTCTAGATCGTGCGACGCCTATACGGAACCTGATTGGCTCCTTGGCGATTGCGAAAGTTTCGATTGTTTCTTCGCCCTGAGGCCCTAGGGTGCATGCAGAGCCCTGTCGCAAGAGAACGTTCAAGGCGAACCTCCTTCGCGCGGGTCTTTGCGAAAGGCAATTCTCGTTATGACCGGAGCTGCTGCATCAAAAAAGGATACGGTTCCCCCCTCCACAACCGCGCGTCACAAGCCGAAGTATCCTGGCGTGCGAGTGACCTGCAACGGAAACCAACTCGTCGCCCAGCATGTTGAGACGCGCATCACCGAGGGGGGAGTGTTTTATCCCATCACGCCCTCCACCGAGGGCGGGGAGATTTATCAGGCTTCCTACGCTCAGGGCGAACTGAACGTCTGGGGGGCGCAGAAAATTGCCGTTGAGACGGAAGGCGAGCACGCGGCGCAGGGGGGCGCGACGGCTTTTGCAGTGACCGGGCGACGCACCGTCAACTTCACCTCGGGTCAGGGCATCGTGTATGCGATGGAGCAGTATTATCATGCCCCGGGAAAGCTCTCCACGATGGTCATTGAAGTGGGTGCCCGTGCCTTAACCAAGCACGCTTTGAACGTCCACTGCGGTCATGATGATTTCTACGCCGCCCTCGACACGGGCTGGCTGATGCTGATGTCGAAGGACGCGCAGCAGGCCGCCGACCAGGCGATCATCCTGCGTCGAGTGACCGAGCTATCGCTGAATCCGGGCATGAATATTCAGGACGGGATGCTCACCACCCATTCGGAGCGGATGTATCTCGCCCCGGAGGCCGGGCTGCTTCGAGATTTTCTTGGCGCACCCGACGACATGATCGATTGCCCCACCTCCGCGCAGCGCGAGTTGTTCGGCGCCAAGCGCCGGCGCCTGCCGCAGATGATGGATCTCAAGAATCCCATCCTGCTAGGCCCGGTGCAGAATCAAGAGCATCACATGAATGGTGTGGTCGCGCGGCGGAACAATTTCAATGAGCCCATTCTTGGTTTCCTCGAAACCGCCTACGCCGAGTTTGGAACACTCACCGGTCGCTGCTACGGCCTGATCTCGGAATACAAAACCGAGGATGCCGATACCGTGTTCGTCTCGTTGGGCTGTGCGGCCGACAATATTGAAGCGGCATGCGACTACCTGCGAGAGCAGCGCAACGCCAAGGTTGGCTCGATCCACATCAATGTGATCCGCCCGTTTCCCGAAGCCGCAGTGATCAACGCGCTCCGAGGGCGAAAGAACGTCATCATTCTCGAGCGCACCGACGAAGGCCTTGCCGGTGACAATCCGCTCGCTCGTGACATCCGGGTGGCGCTTGGAAAGGCCAACGAAGTCGCGAGGTTTGGCGGCACGCTGCCTGCCCTCACGCCGCAGGAGACGCCGCGTTTGTTTCGGGGTGCCTACGGCATCGGCTCGCGTGATTTTCGACCTGAGCATTCTCTTGGAGCCTACGAGTTCGCCACCGGGCAGAGCAAACGCACCGACGGCCGAAGCGCCGCGGACGGCGAGACGTTTTTCGTGCTTGGCGTGAAGCATCCCTATGCGGTTATCAGCAAGGACACCCCCTCGCTGTTGCCGGAAGGTGCGATCGCGGTGCGGTTCCATTCCATCGGAGGGTGGGGCATGATCACCACTGGCAAGAATCTTGGCGAACTGGTCGGCGATTTCGGAGAATACATTTCCGATCGTGACGCGGTGCGGGATGACGACGGGTTTCTCGTGGAGAAGCTGTATGTCATGGCCAATCCAAAATACGGATCAGAGAAAAAAGGCGCGCCGACAAACTATTACCTCACCGTGGCACCCCAGCGCATCAAGGTAAACTGCGAGCTCAATCACGTGGACGTGGTGCTATGCTGCGACCCGAAGGCGTTCACGCACACCAATCCGCTTGAGGGACTGAAGCGGGGAGGCAGCTTCGTCTGGGAATCGAGCGACACGACGGAGACGGCTTGGACGCGCATCCCGGCGAAGCACCGGCAGTTCGTGAAGGACAACAATATTCGCGTGTTCATTCTGCCCGGATTCGACATCGCCCGAAAGGCGACCAACAAACCGGAGCTGCAGCTTCGCATGCAGGGCAACTCCTTCCTGGGTGCCTTTTTCCGCGTCAGCCCGTTCCTTCAGGAATTCGACATCAGCGAGGAGAAATTCCACGAGAGCGTGCGGAAGCAGTATCAGAAGAAGTTTGGACGCTTCGGCGATGCGGTCGTCACCTCGAACATGGAGGTGATGATGCAAGGTTTCGCTCGTGTTCAGGAGATCAAGTATGGCGAGGCCGGGGACGCCGATCGTTCCTCGATGCGCAATCCGCCTGTAGCGCCCCTCGGTGAGCACCATCTCCTTCCGACCGCTGGCTGCGGCTCATCCTGTGGGGGCGTTCCGGCCCCGCTGGCACAAGGCGTCCGTGCGCCCTTCCAAACGCTCGCAAAGTTCGACTCCGAGTTTCGCAGCGGACTGGGCTATCATCAACCTGCGGGGGCGCTCTCCTCGGTCGGTGTCATGGGTCCCGGCACCGGCGGGACCCAGTCCAAGTACAACGCACGCCGCGAGACCCCGGTCTATATCGCGGAGAACTGCACGCAGTGCATGGAGTGCATCACCGCGTGCCCTGACACCGCGCTTCCAAACACCGCGCAGGACGTCTCGACTGTGCTGAGGACGGCCGCCGTGAACTACGTCTCCGACACCGCCGGACGGAAACAGTTGATCCAAGAACTTCCCGGCATTGAAATGCGAGCCCGCGCGAAGATGAGCGAGTCGGTGAAGTCCAGGACCCTTCTGCCGTTCAAGGACATCATTCGCGACGAGATCAACGCGATCGTCAATCTTCCAGAACAGGCCAAGGCAGAATTCACTGGAATCATCGAAAAGCTGCCGCTGGCCTACAGCAATGTCCCCGCGATTTTTCGTTCGTTGGAACAAAAAACACCCGGCGCTGGGGGATTGTTTTCTATTTTCGTGAGCGATCTCTGCAAAGGCTGCGGCGAGTGCGTGCAGGTCTGTGGCGACCACGACGCGTTGCGCATGACGACCGAGACCGAGGAGTTAAATGCCGACCTTACGACCGCGCAGATTTTCTCGCGCCTTCTCCCTGACACGTCTCAGAAATTTCTCGGCCTCTACAACGATGCCGACGCTGCCAGTTCGCGAGAGGCGGCGCTGCGCAATCATCTCATGGTGCGCCGCAACTATGAGGCGCTGGTCTCTGGCGACGGGGCCTGCGCTGGCTGCGGTGAGAAGAGCATCCTGCGCGCGTGCACTAGCGTAACCGAGGCTTACATGCGTCCGTTGTATCACAAGAAAGCGGAGCGACTCCAGGCGAAGGCGGATCGACTGGAGAAGGAAGGTGCGGAGAAGCTCCTTGCGATCAAAGCGCGCAACGAGACGGAGTATCAGTTGTTCCGCAAGACATTCGCGCACGTTATCGTGGGCCTGGGGGGTGAGAACGACGGAGATACCGCTCAGCGCATCGCCGACCACGAGGCTCGGCAGGGTGCCATCACCGACGCGGAGATTGTTGGCGGGATCATGGCCCTGTTGCGCCTGGACGCTTTCAACCATAAGGAGCTCCAATCCATCGATGGCCGCCGTGCCAACGGGATGTCCGTGATGATGATGGGAGCGAGCACCGGCTGTAACACAGTCTATGGCTCCACGCCCCCGTCAAATCCGCATCCGTATCCCTGGATGAACTCATTGTTCCAGGACGGAGCGACGATTTCATGGCTGCTCGCCGAGTCGCTCATCCTCAATCATTCGCGTCGTTCGGTGGTGCCCGAACGACTCGCGGACGCGCTCCTCGACCGGAATACCGACGTCGTATCCGACGCGGACTATTTTACTCTCACCCATCTCGACGACACGCTGATGACCGAGCAGGAGATCCGCGAGCTGCCGAAGATGTGGGTGGTCGGCGGTGACGGGGCGCTGGGGGACATCGGATTTCAGAACGTCTCGAAAGTCATCCTGCAAAACCGCCCGAATGTGAAGATGCTCATGCTCGACACTCAGGTGTACTCAAACACCGGTGGCCAGAACTCCGACTCTTCCACCATGCTCGGCGGTTACGATATGAATCAATTCGGTGTTGCCTCCCAAGGGAAGTTGATCGAGAAGAAAAACGTCGCCGAGGCATTTACCAGCGGTCATGGCTCGCCCTTCGTTGCACAGGTTTCGATGGCCAACTCCGCCAAGCTCTACAAGTCCTTGCTCGACGGTCTGGAGTATCGAGGAACTGCCTTCTTCCAAAGCTATACGACCTGCCAGCCGGAGCATGGCGTGGGCGACAATATGAGTGCCGACCAGGCGAAGATGGTTCGCGATGCGCGCGGCATGCCGGAGTTTGTGTTCAATCCTCGGAGGGGTGAGACGTCTCAGGAGGCCTTCGATCTAAAGGGCAACCCGAGCGTTGACCGCGACTGGTGGCGCACAAAATACGCGAGCAATGGCGAGGAGTATAACTTCAGCGTGGCGCACTGGGCCTTGACCGAAGGCCGCTTCCGCAAGCATGTGAAGGCCATCACCGAGGAAGATTCCCAGAAGCTCGTGCACCTGGATGATCTGCTGATCTTCATCACCCAGGACGACGTCATTCACCGCCGCGTTTTTGATCCCAAACACCGCAGCTTCGTTCCGAATTTCGGCTGCTACATCAAGGCGGAGCAGGGCGGTAAGATGAAATATTTCGCCGTGACTCGGCAGATGGTGCTCTTCGCTGTAGAGCGTCGCAAAGCCTGGCGTATGCTTCAGAGCAAAGCGGGTGTGGTGAACAAAGATTACCTCGCGCAGAAGGCACTGCTCGCGAAAATCGACAAAGGCGACCTGGCTCTAACCGACGCGAAGGCCGGAGTAAGATCACTTTTCAGTCTCGAACTCACCGCTCTTCCCGCCTAGCAGGCCGTCGGACTTAGAATATCGTTCTGCAAGGTGCCCGCCAGGGCTATTGTTAGGTTCTCGGGTTTTTTGGATGTCGGCCTGCTAACATTCAAAATCCGGCTGCCGGATTTTGAAGAAACTCCATCTGACTCATCAAAACCGGCCCATTCTACCTTTCTCCATCCCGCTGCGCTTGCCTTTCGGACCGTCCCCACCATCCGGTGCAGTCTTTTCAGATTGTAGGCCGTGCTCACCAGGGTCCACTCCAGCTTCGCCTTCTCCAATCCCCGCAGCGTGAACCTCCGAAACCCCAGCACGCTCTCCACCTCCACAACCGGACTCACGTCCGGTGGGGACAAGCCCGACAGGCTGCTAGCGGCCGTCGGATTTCAGCGCCAACGGCGCGGCACCATTTCAGCCTGGGCCATCGGCCCAGGTATCAACACAAAAACAACCCCGTGAGGGCTGAAGGCCCGCTCTATCACCCGCGCCGGTGGATCGGGCCTTTGGCCCTAAACTCAATCGAACGCGTCAGAACTCGCCCAATCTTGCCTGTCCGCAAGCCATGTGGATTCAAGGCCAAAACAAGTCCACTCCGAGGACCCATTGCAAACGCTAAAAACAAAAAGGGGCCACCGTGTGCGGTGGCCCCTCAGCGGAACGGATGCTCAGCCTATTGGCTGGAACGGTAGTATTGGTTACCGGACTGCTGAGCCGGAGTCAGCGTCAGGGGACTGGTCGCGCCCGCGATGGGCTGCCAGCTGGGAGCCGACACTGATGCGGAGCTCTGGAGCGTGCCGGTAAACCGGATCACCACGTTCACCCCGTCGCGCGAGATACTGACGGTGG
>JAYTTC010000299.1:0-1828 GCA_043745255.1 Verrucomicrobiales bacterium | reverse complement strand
ATGGGGCGAGGGAGTGGAAGTCTTCCCCGCTGCCTGCGCTGCAATCGGGACAGGGGCTGGAGCCGGAACAGAGACGGGAGCCGCAACCACCAGCGGCTCGAACTCGGCTGACGGCGGTGATGCAATTGCCCGAGCAGGAGCAATCACAGTCTGCGCGGGTTGGATTGCCACAGTGGCGGAAGGAAGGGCGGCGGGAGCGGCGGCGGATGGCTCCGCACTTTTGCTGTCGTTCAACCGCGTGAGCAGTTCGATCAGTTCGGGAAAATCTTTTTCCCCCGGATTTCCGGTGCCTTCGATTTGACCGAGCATCCAGCGCACGGCATCCACCGTGGCCAGCAGCGCGTTGGCGATCTCGGGATTGATCGTGAGCACGCCGTCGCGCATCTTGCTCAGGAGGTTTTCACCGACGTGGGCGACGGCCTCCAGTTTGCCAAAGCCCAGAAAACCGCTCGTCCCCTTGAGCGTGTGAATCGTGCGGAAGATGCTGCCCAGCGTCTCCTTGGAGTGCGGATCCTTTTCCAGCGTGACCAGGTCCCGGTCCAGCCGGTCGAGGTTTTCGTGGCTCTCAATCAGGAACTCTTTCGTAATTTCATCCATAATAACCCTGGCGGCGACATCGGTAGGCTAGGGAATTACTTGAGATAAAATCCGCGCGCTCGTCATGAACAGTTGCGATGTGCCGCAAAAGCGGCAGCCTTCCGCCGTCGTAGGGTCAAAAAACTCATGCGGCCTCTCGATAATAGAATTTCAAGAGGCCTCCGACACGCTCGCGAGTTTGGATAGCTCCTGAGGGCTCGCCGAAGAAGATCCTCTTAGACAGGAGTTCGGATTGCACTGAACGGATCCAACGTTCGCAGTGCGCATTCAGATTTGGGCTCCGGGGTGGCAATGTCAGAGCCTTGATACCGGCGATGCAGACCGAGCGTGATCCAATGCGGATAAAGGTCGGAACGTAGTAGGTGATGAGTCCGGCGGAAGTCCAGACGCGGCTGGGAAGAAGTCTACCGCAGCGATGACCTTTCGGTGCCGGGCGAGAATGGTTTCGGGACGTACAATCTCTACGACTTCCTCCAGGGTTTTTCGTCCGAGACGTTTGCTGATTTCAGCGAGGAAGACACGCTCGGCGTCGCTGAGAGGCAATCGTCTCTTCAGTGGGTGTCGAAGGATCCGATTCTCGGGGGCCGAGTATTCGTTACGATTCAGGAGAGCAGCAGACTGTAGATCAGACAGATTTGACCCACCAACACAGCAGCCACGATCGCCCAGGTCACTCCCTCGCTGATCCGTAAGGGACGTTGCCGAGGCGGACTGAGCCAGCAAGTGAACTCGAGTGTTCCGAAGCCGAGGCGGTCCCCATTCCGAAGGTGAGCGAAACGAACAGGCGATCCGTTCAGGATTACGGAGGCCTCACTATTTGCTCGCACTTGAAAACCGGTTTGCAAATCGAGTTCAATCACCGCATGGCGTTCCCAAAGACCCGAGTCCTGGGTGGACAGATCGGACTCCGGCCGACGCCCGATGGAATAAGGAAAACGGCAGGCCGAGATCTCTCGACCCGCCGCCAAGCCTGAAAGGATTCTTAGAAGCAACACCGTGCTAGAGCCAGCGTTTGGGTACGTTAATGGAGTCTCCGGGGTAAACCGGCAAATCCAGATTGTGGTTCTTCAGGGCTTTGACGCAGTTGATCTCATACTGCTGCCCGTTCACTCGCTGGAGTGATACCCGTCGCTTATCTGCAAATTCCGTGAACCCCCCCGCGGAGGCGACCGCTTGGAGCACCGTCAAGCTAGCACCCGCATAGGGCTGCCGATTGGGCTGGCGAACTTCG
>JAYTTC010000298.1:0-6658 GCA_043745255.1 Verrucomicrobiales bacterium | reverse complement strand
GCTCAAATCCTATGACAAACTATGACACGGAAACGTCGTTTGGCTTCGCAAATTGGCTTTTATCGCCAGTGGATCCGATTGTTCTAAAGCAACATTCAGGACTGAGTGGTTCCGGCGTTTTGGCTCTCAGTCAGATCGGCCGCATCGATCTAGCCCCGACAAGTCGCACCTCAAATTGAATCGTTAAGGATTCTCCTTGACCCCGCCGTCGCGATGTGTGTTTCTGCATCCACCCTCATTCGTATCATGGAAGACTCCAACGAACCTCAAGGATGATTCTATATGCAAAACCCATACTCCGTTGATCCGGTGTCTCAGCTCTCTCCTCCCCGTTCACAGGCGGACCGGTCCGAGGTGCCTCGGAAGCGAAGGCGGGGCTTTTTGATCGATCTCCCGGGCTGGTTCGCGGCGGCTGCGGCGTTGGGGCTTGCCGCATCGACGGCTTCCGCCCAAAGCGATTTGTATATCCGAGATCTTCCCAGCGACACCGGAGTTGAGCCTTGCGTTGGCGGAGTGATGTACACCAGCGAAGACATCTGGGTGCGAAACACCCCGGACCCGAACTGGCAGCCCTATGCCTTCAACGCGACGAGTCCGCCCTGGCTGCCCGCTGCTCACCAGAATCCTGAGTATAGGGATCCCAAATACAGCACGCCCAACTACATTTACGTTCGTGTTCGCAACCGTGGGTCGGCTCCGAGCTCGGGCAGCGAGCGGCTTCGTGTTTACTGGGCCAAAGCTTCCACAGGACTCAGTTGGCCCGCCAACTGGGTAGATTACACGGCCTCGATGCCGGGCTGCAACGCCCGCGTTTTTGGCATGGAGCTCACGAAGCCGCGCAAGAACGCCGCAACCGCCACCGTGGCGGAGCGCGACGCGTATCGCGATGCCATCATCGCGATCGCCACAACCCCCGCCTACCAGTTCCCGGATCGCACCTACTGGCATAAGCAGGACCAGATCCACGAGTCGGCCCCTGCCGGGGTCGCTCATTTCGCCGCGCCGTTTCTGCCCTGGCATCGCGAGTTCGTGAACCGCTACGAAGCGCTGCTGCGCGAGGCCAACCCGTTAGTCACGCTGCTTTACTGGGATTGGACATCAAACCCGTCCGGACCGGGCGGCGGGTTCAACTATTTCACAACCACCTTCATGGGCGCTTCGGGAGCGGGGGGCGGGGCGTCGGTTGGGGCACCATTCAACACCATCGCTCCTCCGCTGGATGGCTCGATCACACGAGCCTTCAACTGGGTGGCGCCGCTTCCCGCGAGCGACGGTTCGATCTTGATCTCGAGCTCGTATAGCGGCCCGGCTGGACTGCGCAGCGTGATGGAAAACACGGCCCACGGCCGCGCCCACCTTCGGACCGGTGGGGATCAAAACGGTTTCAACGGCGCGGCAGAAGACCCCTGGTTCTTCCTGATTCATGGAGACGCCGATCGTCTCTTTGCCAAGTGGCAACGCAGCGATACGACGGGCGCCAGGCTCGATCCGAACGTCGTCTATGGCGCTGATACCAGCATTTCGGTGATCACGAGCACGTTACCACCTTGGAATGGGGCGAGCGTTCTCAACAACGACACTCTGGTGAATGCTCCCATCCGCCCTTGGATCCCGGCCGATGGCTATATCGTCAGCAAGAACGCCAGGCATCGCTCGATCGTGGCGCCCCCCATCTACGATGACGCGCCTCTTCGAATCCCGATTCTGGCTCCGGGCGAGGCGGTCGTGCTCGAAATTCCCTGGTACCCGCCCAACCCCGCGGACTACGCCTGCTTCGTCGACCCCGGGCATCACTGCCTTCTCGCGCGTCTAGAGACCTCCACCAACGCCCCCTTCGGAATGACGTTCACCGAAGGCTCGGACGTGAACGCGAATACGTGCAACAACAACAACATCGCCTGGAAAAATCTGACGATCGTCGACAGTTTTCCGGGAGCTCTGGGGCTATCGTCGCTTATCGTGCGAAACATAGGAAAGGTTCTCGTTCCCGCTAAGATCCACTTCCGGAACGTCGGCGACTTCGCCCCGCGATTCAGCGATTATGGACACCCGTACTTCCAGATTCCCAAAGAGATCTTCGCGCGATGGAGGCAGGCCGGAGGCGGCCTGAAAGGGATCGAGACAGTAGGCGAGGGGCGGTTTCAGATCTTCGGAGACGAGGTGGAGATCACCGGGATTCCGCTCAAGCCGGGCGAGGCGTTTCCTGTTCAGTTGGAGTTTGAGCTGGGGCCGAACTATCAGCCCATCGAAGGGGCGGAAATGACCTTCGATGTTCAGCAGTTCGGATTGCCCGACGCCCCCGACGCTCTGGTGGGCGGCGTTCAATTCCGCATCGACATCAGCAAGCTCGCCTTTGTGAAGCGCGGCGCGGCTTGGCGGTATCTCGATGGCGGTCAAAGGCCGCCGCCGCAGTGGAGCGCGCCTAAGTTCGACGACTCGAAGTGGCCGGAGCGCCTCGCCGGCCTCGGATATGGGGGAGACCAGATGACCACCATCCAGCCCGTCCGCGGGAACGAGGGAAGCCTCGCCGCCTATTTCCGGAAATCATTCACAACCCGGGGCGTGAGCATCGCGCGCGACACATGGCTCTGGCTCAGAGCTTCCGACGGCGTCATCGTGTATCTGAACGGCAGCGAGATTTTCCGGCGCAACATGCCGCAAGGCCCCGCCGCGCCGGAAACGCCCGCTCTGAAGGAGGTGACGGATATCGCCGGAGAGGTGTTCACGCTTGTGCCGGTGGAAATCGCGCGCCGCTTCCTTCTGGAAGGGGACAATGTGATCGCCGCCGAGGTGCATAGCTCCGGCAAAGCGGACCCTGACCTGCATTTCGACTTGGAGCTGTCCGCGAATCTCGCTTCGACACTGACACCGCCTGAGGTCCGGATCCGCCGGCCGCTACCAGGTGCCCGATTTCTCGTCGGCGAGGCTGTGGCCGTCGAGGCCGCGGCGATCGACACCGACGGCGTGGTCAAAGGCGTTGCTTTCACGGTCGACGGAGAGCTGATTAGCGTTGATACGGACGCTCCCTATTCCGCCGTGCTCACGAAGCTGAAGATCGGACGTCACCGGATCGTCGCGACCGCCACGGATAACGACGGGCTTGAGGGTGAGTCCATCGTCGACATCATTGTGGAGAAGGATCTGGCTCCGATGGTGGAAATCACCTTCCCTGAGCAATACCAGCAGTTTTCTGTCGGAGCTCATATCCTGCTTGTCGCTGACGCCCAGGATCGCGGAGGGAAGATCGTTCAAGTGGAGTTCTTCCTCCGGAGTGGCCACGGATTTGCGGTTGAGGATGATTTCAAATCCGTCGGAGCCGCGACGTCGCCGCCCTACGAGGTGGAGCTGATGAATCTCTCTCCGGGGCACTACATGGCGATCGCGCGAGCGACAGATAACGGCGGGCAAACAGGTGACGCTCCATCCGTGCATTTCGAAGTGATCGGAGAGACGAGGCTGGGCTTGAACATCGAGCTAATGCCAGGCGGGTTGGCGATGATCACCTGGAATGCCCCGAAGGCGATCCTTGAGTATTCAGACACGCTGCCCGCGACCGCCTGGACCTCCCTCCCGAACGTCGCGAGCCCGTTCCACGCCGCGACAAGTGGCAAGACAAGGTTCTATCGCCTGCGGCTTCCCTAGCGTGCCGTCGCAGGTATCGCGCGTCTGTTCGCCCCGGGCTCTTCGACGATCCCGGGGCTGTTGGACGTGGGCTGAGCGGGAGGGCGCCTGCGGAGCTGCCCCCCCTCCCCCTAGGGTCAAAGACTCATGCGGCCTCTCGAAAGTAGAATCTTAGCAGACCGCCGAGGCGGTCGCGGGTTTGGATCGTCCCCGATGATTCCCCGAGTCGATCCCTCCGGCGCCGGAAACAGGATGACGTTATCTTTGCCTTGGTAATTTCGTTCCGCGTGGTCATGAGCCGGATAACTTTCCAGGCAATGATGGAGGGAGCGTTCTCCGAAGAGACTCAATTGCCTCATCGCACTCGAAGGCAAAGGCTCGGGCATAGCCCGAGCCATAGACCGCTTGCTCAGAGTTGCGGTGGGCCCTGGACCGGAAAAAGAAAAGCTCAGCGAGCAACGCTAGGCTTCCAGATGCGATGACGGTTCCGATAAGAAATTGGTTGGTGGGCCAGAGCGGATAAGCTCGGAGTCCACCGTAAATCACGACGGAATAAACTGCGATTGCGATCCAACGGATCTTGATGGGGAGGCGGTGTCGAAAGGTAAGCACGGGGGTCCCCATGAAAATCACCGTGCCCAGCTTCCGCGGACTGGTTTCCAGCGATCGAAGAGCGTTGAGAATCACGTTCCCGCCATGCGAATGGCCGATGAGATGATAGCGGTGGATCGTCTTATCGACTTCCAACGCGGCGAGTCGTTGGCTGAGGGCTCGGCCGGCCTCGAGCCGTGCGAGTTCACTATTTGCTCCCGTCCAGGCGAATGGCGTCGCCGCGATTCGCGCGGATGAGCCCTCTGCGGCAAGGAGTGATTCAAGCCGTCCGCAAAACTCACTTTGAGGCTGCCACCAGTCAGGGTTTCCTTCGTGCTATCGGTTGGCCGAGGTGCCGTAAACTAAGAGCACAGGTCCAGTCCTTGTTGGGATGGGCTGACTCGGTGGGTTCGGAGCGTGCCGAACCAGAGGGTTGCTTGAGCTCGGGTCGCTGATCATAACCTGAAGGTGCTCGAGACGGGATGTCCGTCGATCTGCTCAGCGGCCGTGGGTTGGAGTGCGGTGACGCTCACCACTGCCTGCAAGGGAGTCAACGGATCATCATTGTCTTCAATCGTGACCTCGGCTCGGCCATTGCCACCAATCAGGTAAGTGTTGTTGATCGTGGGATTCTGAATCTCAACTCGCACGAATTTACTTAGTTCGACCTTCAGGTCATCAATGGGAGTGACATCCAAATCCAGGCTCGCCTGCCCGACGGGAAAGGTGACGACAGAGCTCAACGCAGGGGTGATGGTGAAATCTTCTCCCAAGACCGCATCGCCGCGGAGCCTGACGTTGACCGTGAGGCAGGTCGCCGTGCTGCCTGTGCGTGTGATTCACACAGAGCCAGGATTGGCAGTCTGTCCGGGCCAAGTCTCTGCCGCACGGTCGTCGGTGGCGACGATACTAAGGGTCGGTTGTGCCTGGATCCACACCGAGGAAAAGAGCAACCAGAGGAGAAATAGGAGAGATGGTTTCATGCGATCGTCTTGTCGGATTGAGTCAGGGAAGTGAGATGAGGCGGTAGAATCGGACCGATCCATCGGGAGTTGTAACGAAGCTCGTGTTCGCGATGGGCCATTGGGTCGCGGGTGCTGTCGGTTGCCAGTTGGGCGTTGTCAAGGAGTCCGAGCTCTCCACGATGAAGAGGGATTGCGAGGTTAACGCAGCCCAAGTCAGTATCAAAGTCCCAGGCGTCACTCCCGGGGTTAGCGCTAGGCTTAAGTTGGGTTGAACGGAAGTGCTCGCGAAAATACTGGTGGAACCTCCGGTGTTTCCTGCGGCGTCAGAAGGAGTGATGACCATGGTGTAACCGCTTGCGGGAAGCAGTCCAGAGAGTAACGCGTTGGTATTCGCTCCTGGAATATTGAGGGTGAGGACATGATTCGAGGTAGCACCAAAATGGGTGGCGACGATGTGGTAGTTGGCGATACCGATGTTGTCACCCGCAGGGGTCCAATCCAGCGCGATATGATCGAAGCCGATCTCCCGCGCTGTCATCTGAGCCACGGGGGTGGGTGCCACGAAATCAGTGCCGTTGGGCAACACCACAATCGTAAATAGGGCACTGCTGCCGGTGGTGTTTAAGTTGGTGGCTGCTACGGTGAAGAAGTTCGTTCCGACTTGGCTGGCCGTGGGCTGCCATTGCACCACTACATAGTCAGCGTTGGGCAAAGGGCCAGCAACGTGAGTGAACGTCATTCCCGGCGGTCCGGTCAGCGTGCTAAAGCCTGCTGACGGATTTGCGGAGGCACTGAGGGTGGTGAGAAAGGCATTGCCTTGGATGATGGTGGGAGGCAAACCGAAGTTAAGCGGTCCAATAGTTGGGAGCGTAAGTAAGTTGTTGCTCGTGGGAGCGGATCGCCCCGAGATGTTGCCCGCAGCGTCCACCGCCGCGACATAGTAGGCGTTGGCGAAGCCGCGAGTAATGTAGGACCGGTTCGTGATGCCGCTTTGCATCAGCCCTATGTGGGAGGAGCGAGATCCACGAAACAGTCCGTAGATATTGTAGCTCGTCACACCCAGGTTATCCGTCGCGGCAGGCCAGGTCAGGGTCACTCCCTTGGAACTCCTAAAAACAAGTGAGAGGCTTTCGGGAGTGGAGGGGGGGGTCACGTCGCCCGGGAGTGGAGTGACGTGGATTCCGAACGTTTGCTCCGCCACCCCTGTGCTGCTCGACGCTCGAACTAGCACCGTGTGGTTGCCCACTTGGTTGGTAGTGGGGGTCCACATCATCAATCCGCTGGCAGGATCAAATGCCATGCCATCGGGTCCGTTGACCAGCGACAAAACCGGCCGGGGTAACCCGCTTGCGATGACTTTGTAGCTAAAAGTGATCTCGGCTTGCAGGCTTGAGGTGAAGAACGAAGGAGTTGAGACAATCCGCGGGGCGGAGGGGGTTCCGGTATCGAATTTCTCGGTTGTGGCCAGCCCGTTGTTTCCG
>JAYTTC010000297.1:0-6664 GCA_043745255.1 Verrucomicrobiales bacterium | reverse complement strand
GCCTTCGCCATGCCTGGAATGCTGGGAAACCGTTCTCAATTCGGAAGGCTCTACGACTCCAAGGAAGATCCGATGTCGCGTCGACGTTTGTCCGCGCGTGTCCGACCCTTCCTCCTCCGACGCACAAAGGGGCAGGTGGCCAAGGATCTCCCCGAGCGCATCGAAGAGGATATTCTCTGCGAAATGGAAACCGAGCAAAAGGCTCTTTACACCGCGGAACTCAAGCGAGCGCAACAGTTGCTGCTGAAGGTGCAAACCCAGAAGCAGCTCGCCAAACAACAATTCCATTTCCTGACCTCGCTGCTCCGCCTGCGGCAGATCTGTTGCTCCCCCAGGCTGGTGAACCCAGCTGCAGAATCCGAGGGAGCAAAGATCGAGGCTCTGCTCGACCAGCTGGAGCCGATCCTGGACGAGGGGCACAAGGTGCTGGTTTTCTCACAGTTCGTGGAAATGCTCGAGCTGCTGCGCACGGCGCTCAAGGCGAGAAATTGGCCGCTGTTCTATCTGGCCGGCAGTACCGAGAATCGAGGCCCTCTGGTACAGGAGTTCCAGGAAGCCAAGGGATCAGCGGTTTTTCTGATTTCACTCAAAGCCGGCGGTTTTGGACTGAACCTCACCGCCGCCAGCTACGTGGTTTTGTTCGATCCCTGGTGGAATCCCGCAGTCGAAGCCCAAGCCATCGACCGAACTCACCGCATCGGACAGAAGAACAATGTCATGGCCTACCGGCTGTTGATACGCGGAAGCGTGGAGGAAAAAATACGAATCCTTCAGCGTCGCACGTCAGCTCTGGCAGAGAACGTCCTCGGCGAAGAGAAATTCTCCCAAAGCCTGACCCTGGAAGACCTCCACTTCCTCTTCGCGGACTGAGCTGGGGCGTTTATCCGCAGCTCTGCGGATAAATCTCCTGTCTCCGTGATTGAGCTGCGGCCTGGATTCACGTTCACTCCCTCCCATGACGGATTCCAAAAGGCCCCATATCCTGGTGCTCGGTGCCGGATTCGGTGGACTTACTTTCTGCCAGGAGTTTAACGATCCCGGCACTCGCATCACTCTCATCGACCGCCAAAACCACCATCTCTTTCAGCCGCTGCTCTACCAGGTCGCCACCGCCGGCCTCTCCGCGCCGGACATCGCGCAACCCATCCGAGCGATCCTCGCCGATCGACTCAACACCCGTGTTTTACTCGATGAAGTCACCGAGATCCGACTGGCGGAGAAGCAGGTGACGCTCAAGTCGCTTACGATCGACTACGACTATCTAGTCATCGCTCTTGGTGGGGTCACCACCTATTTCGGTCACCCGGAATGGGAGGCTTTGGCTCCCGGGCTCAAAACTCTCGAGGATGCGGTGAAGATTCGGCGGAAGGTCTTGCTCGCCTTCGAACGGGCGGAACAGGAAACCGATCCGGCCGTTCAGAAGCGATTAATGACTCTCGTCGTGATCGGCGGAGGGCCCACCGGCGTGGAGCTCGCGGGTGCCTTCGCTGAACTCGCCAAGAACGTCCTGCGGGCGGATTTCCGTCGCATCGATCCCAGCCAGGCGCGTGTGATCCTCATCGAGGCCTCACCCGTCGTGCTATCGAATTTTCCACAAGACCTCGCCGAAAACGCGACCGAAACGCTGCGCGAGATGGGGGTCGAGGTACACACCAACCGCAAGGTGAAGAACCTCACCCCGGGCTGGGTGGAACTCGACAATGGCGAGCTCATCGAAGCGGAGACCGTGCTCTGGGCAGCGGGTGTGGGGGCCAGTCCTCTCACTCGGAAACTGGGTGTGGAACTAGACCGCGCCGGACGAATCAAAGTCAATCCGGACTGCAGCCTGCCCTCTCATCCCGAAGTGTTCGCCATCGGGGATCTGGTGTCGCTCATGCAAGAGGACGGTCATCCCATCCCAGGAGTTTCACCGGCCGCGATGCAGATGGCACGTCACGTCGCCCAGATCCTGCGCGCTGAGATTCTGTCTCCCAGCGGAACTCCGCCCGCGAGGCCCGCGTTTCGCTACTGGGACAAGGGTTCGATGGCCACCATCGGCCGGTCCGCGGCGGTAGCCTACCTGAAAGATTTTCATCTTACCGGGTTCGCCGCTTGGCTGGCTTGGCTCTTTGTCCATCTCATCTTCCTGCTCGGCTTCCGAAACAAGCTCGTCGTGATGATGCAATGGACTTTCTCCTACTTCACCTACAAGCGCGGGGCCCGCATCATTACGAAAATATGAACCGCACTCCTGCTTCTAAAGACCCCGTTTCATTGAGAAGAGAAGCCTAGAGAGTTTTCATGTTCGACCGGCGTGTTCTTCCCGGATGCGCCTCGCCTTCGTTCTGGCCAAGGCGCTGGAACCTGTCATTGATTTAGGAGTCCGCGATTCAGATCCGTAGACCTCACGATCTTGTATACAACCACCATGAAAACCTCTCTATTGCCCCTCGCAGCATGCGGCTGCGGCCTCCTATTGTTGTCTGTGGCGAGCGCGCAGGCTGCAACCACGACTGCTGACTATCCGGCTGCCGTGCTAGCGGACAGCCCCATCGCCTACTGGCGATTCAACGACGTGGTGGTGTATCCCGCCCCCGTGCTCTCAACCAATCTCGGCTCCTTCGGAGCAGAGCAGACGGCAAATACAACGGAGTGGTGACCCCACAGCACACAGGAGCCTTGGTGGGCAGTAATGATCCGGCGATCAGCGTCGCGGGTTCGGGCAAGATTGACGTGCCGTTCTCGGCAGAGATCAATCCTGCTGATCCGTTCACCATTGAGTTTTGGGTCAATCCCGCCGTCTCACCCGCTGCGGGAGGTTTCGCGGCACCCCTCACATCGGTCAATCTAGGAGCCGGACGTTCTGGGTATATTTTCTATCAAACGGGTTCCGGCAAATGGCAGTTCAGATTGGGCAACGCTGGAGGTTACATCGGCACCGCGGAAGGAGGAGCGTTCACCGTGGGATCGTGGAACCACATCGTCGGCGTTTAAGACTGGGCCAACGGTCTGCTCTATGTCGACGGAGTGCTCGCCACCTCCGTCGCGCTCTCCGGAGCCTATGCTCCCAACGGCGCGGCAAGCTTCTCGATCGGTGCCCGCAGCGACGCAGCCTTTTTGGGAACACGACACCCATGACAAGCGTGGGGCGCAGGAGGGTCGAAGGCCCGAAACCATGCCCGTCCAATGGCACCGCCCTGGGGAATCCCGTGGATCTCGCGTCAAAGAGCTCAAGGCCCGTTCCCTTCCCGATCTCCCACCGCCGGGAACGTTCCAGGATCCGGAACCCTCGCTTCGCATCCAAGAAGTCCGCAATGGCCACGATTCGACTCCTCCCGTTGCTTTGGGGATAACTTGTGTTTGTCGGCTTTAACGTTTTTCATTGTTTCCTTGCCCATTACAAAGTCACGCGACGGCCACGAGACGCGCCGATGACAACAGTGACGCGATGCCGCCGTGAGACGCAGCGAATGGGTAGGTGTCATGTTTCAACACGTAGTCCGCACTTAAGACCGCCTGGAATGCCGGCGGTGGACGCACTCTCACCTACAGGCCTCCCAGCGTAACAACCGTTGACGAGGAGCCCCATCCGATGGCGTTGTGCGCCCGCACGGTCACGGACCAGTTTGGGATGTGGTCGACGGTAAACCTCGCTGTCAGCGTCGTTCCTGACACCGTATTCGTGAATGTGCCGGCGTCGTCGCTGCCGATAATCGTGATCTGGTACTGGTCGATCGGGCTGTCGCCAGGAACGGCCGCCTGCCAGGTTGCGACGAGCGTGTCGTTCGCGCCCGCGGGGTCAGGGTCCGTCCAACTAGCCAGGACGCTGGTCGGGGCCCAAGGTGCGACCGAGGCTGCCACGGTCGTCACACGGATCAAAGTCGATGCCGGACTGGATCCGCCGATTGTGGTGTTCACGGCGGTGATTTCATACATGGTCTGGGGCTGCAGCGATGCGATGACTCCGTTCGTGGCCGCCCCGGCCACGGTCGTCGTGAGTATCGAAGCCGTTGAGTTGACCGGCATCGCGATCAGTGTGGACGACGTGACGGCGGTCGGATCGACCCGCTGTGGCGTCCAAGAAACCTGAAACAGATCGCCCGACTGAACACCGGTCACACCGGTCGGCGCAGCCGGAACGGGAACGACGAGATACGCTGCCAAGCCGGCTTCGTAGACAATGTCGCCGTACCCGTCGGTGGCAATGAACGCTGGGTTGGTCGCAGGCCCGGTCGCGAGCTTCGTTGCGGAAATCACGTTGGCGGCGAAATCCCAGGTCACGGCGGCCCAAGTCGAGTACGCGGTCATATGGTAGCCGCCGCCTCTCCCGCTTCCACCGCAGCGTGTCTGCATATACACGGCGCCGGTTGGATATCCATTGGTGGGATCGAAGCCGGTTGCGTACACCTGCTCCTGGATGCCGCCGCACGAGTGGCCAAGAATGGCGAAGGCGTTGGCCTGCGGCAACAGCAGTTTCGCAGGCCGGGGTTGGATCAAGAGTCGATAAAATCCTTGGCCGGCGGAGATCGCGTTGGTGATCCTAACCGTCTTCACGGTTCCATCGCCCTGAATCCCCGCCTGGAAATTGGACCACGGCCGCAACAAATCCGCGCAGGTCTGCACACCGTAAAAGTTCGTGCGGGTGGTTGGAAACGACAGAATAATGTCGTTACCCGGTTTTGTCGCGCTCAGGCCGCTCGGTGCAGCCGGACCTCCGACACTTTGGTGGGGCCAGCAGACGATGCTTGCCAATAGGCTTCCCAGAATGAGGTTTGTTTTCATTTCGGAATGGTTTTCGCGTTCGATGTGTTCGTGGATACTTCCGACGCCGCCATATGAACGTTTCTGAGCTGAGTGACGGCCGGCCTGACGATGGGCGCGGCAAGAATACCGAAGCGCAAACTAACTAAGGCAACCGCTGACGAATCCCCGCGCCCCTCCAGCACAGAAAACAATTCGTCCTCGTTCTCGTGATGATGCAGCGGCGGGCCTCCGCCGGGCGGAGTGACCAAGGTAAACACACTATACTTGCCCCCCGTTTCCGTGGCCCCAAGGTGAACAGTGAGCTCTTGGCCAAAAGCCTGGATGACTCTGCCGCCAGAGGGTGGAACGACGCAAGCGAATTGAGTGGGTTTGAGTGGGTTGTTTACCTTTTATATTCTAAAACATCTCCAGGCTGGCACTCCAATGCATTGCAGACAGCTTCTAATGTGGAGAATCGGATTGCTTTCGCTTTTCCATTTTTCAACACGAAAATATTCGCGATTGTTATGCGGACTCGATCGGCAAGCTCGGTAACGCTCATCTTCCGCTTGGCCAATATGACGTCGATGTTAACGATGATTGCCATAGTGGCCGCCTTAAACTGTTAAGTCGTTCTCGGACTTAATATCCACGGCGTTTTGCAAAATCCGTTCGAATACCGCCGCCGCAGTGACGACAACGACCGAGCCGCAACTGATAAGGACACCCATGAAAACCCCACCTGCGCGATCGTCACTATCGCCCGTCATAATGAAAAATTGCCTCAATGGAGCAGTGGATGAAGTCGCGCTCTACCCCGGTGTCTTGGGTGAAGAAGCTCATCGCGGCACACTACGCCAACGGAACCAGCGCCACGCCCGCAAAGGCCTACGATCAGCTCGTGCTCGAATCCACCCCGATCGGCTACTGGAGACTGGACGAACCCTCGCAACCTGCAGCCCAGATCGCGTTGAACCTGGGAACTCTGGGTAGCGCCGCCAATGCTGGGTATGTCGGAGGAGCCACCCCCACCGACATCGCTCCGCGCGATCCGGTCAACCGCGGCTTCGAAGCCAGCAACACTGCCGTCGATCTGGACGGCAGCTCCGCCTTTGTGGGAACATTTCGGAGCCTGCTCAACGACAAGCCGGCCTTCACCATCAGCGCCTGGATCCGCCGCGCTGCCGACCAGGTTTCCCGCACCGGTCTCTTCGGTCAAAACGATCTCTTTGAGTTCGGCTACATCGACAATGATACGCTGCAGGTCTACACCGACGGCGGACTCGACCTTAAACCCAATCCGTTCCCGAACGAGGAGTGGGATTACGTGGCCGTGGTCTGCGACGGCCCCAGCGTGACGCTCTACACCAATGGCCAAGACGGTCGAGATCTACACCGCCGGTGGAGGTGGCCTAGATATCGACTACCCATTCAATACGGGGGAATGGCACTTCCTTGTGACCGTGGCTGACTCGGCCGGGATCACGACGTATATCGATGCTGTTTCGGTCGGCACGGCTCAACAACCGACCTCCAACTACGGCAGTTCGTCCTACTTCTCCAACATCGGTGGCGGAGGCATCTTCGACGATGTTGGGAATTTCTTTGCCGGTCTGCTGGATGCCGTGGCCGTCCATGATCGGGCGCTCACGGCCAATGAGATCTGTGAGCAGTATCTGGTCGCAACTGGAAAGCCCTTCGCGGTCGCAACCGCTGCGGACAGCACGGCAGGAACGCTGACACTCACCTGGCCCTGCGGGCACTCTGGAGTCGACGACCTCTCTCGCGTCTCCGACCTCCTGGGCTGCGGTAACCGGCGCGGTATCTCCGTACTCGAGCTCTCTCCTAGACCCGAAACGATTCTATCGTTTGCGTCGTTAGACAAGGGACTGAGCGGGAATCTGGTTGATAACCGCTCCCCGAGTGGGTCGGCCAACACGTC
>JAYTTC010000296.1:0-6670 GCA_043745255.1 Verrucomicrobiales bacterium | reverse complement strand
CGTCAGCGGACTTTGAATGCGCGAAGCACGTCGGGTTGAAATCGAGTCCGAGACCGTTCCGCTTAGCCCAGGCGATCCAGTTGCGGAAATATTCGGGCGTGATTTCGTCGCGGTCCACTTTCTTTCCGCCGAACTCGCCGTAGCAGGCGTGGAGGTTGAGTCGATGCTTGCCGGGGATGAGCGCGAGGGCCTGCTCCAAATCCTCGCGCAGTTCGTCGGGCGTCCGCGCTTTGCCGGGATAATTGCCGGTGACTGCGATTCCTCCGCTGAGCGCGTTGCCCGAACCTTCGAAGCCGCCAACATCATCGCCCTGCCAGCAGTGAAGCGAGACAGGGATGGCATGGAGTTGAGTGAGGGCACGCTCCACGTTCACGCCCAATTCAGCGTAGCGCTCGCGGGCGAGGTCGAAAGTTGTTTGAATTCGTCGGTTTTTTTTAGGCATAATCGTTCAGCGCGCCACGGGTTGGGTGAAGTGTTAGGTAATTTGCGGCGAGGGTAAAAGAGCCAAAGTGTGGATACCTTGACAAGCTGGCCGGAGATTAGCACTTAATTGCCGCAGGCTTTGCGACGCGCGGGCCAAACAATTCCGACCCTCGAAAATCAGGCCTGATTTCCCTCCGACGGGTTTTCGAATCGGGTGATAGAAAAGCGATTGGAGAACCGGAGCTTGGAACGTGAGTAAACATTTCTTTTCAACGGTCGCCTTTGGACTTTCAGCGGCCATTGTCCTGAGTTATGCGGCCCTCCCTCTCTGCGCAGGCGAAGTCGTCGTCTTTGCCGCCGCGAGTCTCACCGAGTCGATCCGAGCCATCGCCGCCGAATACGAAAAGGAATCGGCCGACAGGATCGTTATCAATCTCGGCGCGTCCAGCACACTGGCTCGGCAGATCGAGGAAGGCGCGCCCGCGGACATCTTCTTCTCCGCTGATGAAGCCAAAATGGACCAACTGGATCAGAAGGGGCTGCTTATTAGAGACACTCGTCGGAGCCGGCTATCCAACTCGCTGGTGATCGTGGTCTCTGCCGAGGGGAGCGTACACATTGACGGCCCCAAGGACCTCGCCACCGACAAGGTCAAGAGACTTGCCCTGGCAGAACCAAAAACCGTCCCAGCCGGAATCTACGCGAAGGAGTATCTGCAACGACAACGGCTTTGGTCCGATACCGAGGGTAAGGTCATCCCGACTGAAAACGTTCGTGGCGCGCTCGCAGCCGTGGAGGCGGGCAACGTGGAAGCTGCGATCATCTACAAAACCGACGCAGCGATCGCCAAGAATGTCCGCATCGCCTACCAGATCCCGGCTGAAGACGGCCCGGCCATCCGCTATCCAATGGCCGTCTTAAGGGAGGCAAAGCACCCGGAATCAGCCCGGAAATTCCTTCAGTATCTCGACTCGGAGGCCGCCGCGAAGATCTTCGAGCGGTTTGGTTTTGTTGTTCGCAAATCAGGGGTGCCAGCGTGAGCGCCGAGGAATGGCAGATTGTGGGCTTCACCGCCTGGGTGTCCGCCCTGAGTACCATGCTCATCCTGCCGTTCGGCCTGGGCGTTGCCTGGTTGCTCGCGCGCTATCAATGGCCGGGCAAGTCTCTCCTCGAAACCTTCATCTCCCTGCCGCTGGTCATGCCGCCCGTAGCCACCGGACTCATCCTGCTGCAGATTCTGGGGCGACGCGGAGCGATCGGCGGATTCCTTCACAATCAACTCGGCTTCGATATCGTCTTCACTTGGCGCGGGGTGCTGGTGGCGTTGAGCATCATGTCGTTCCCGTTGTTCGTTCGCTCAGCACGAGTGGCATTCGAGGAAATCAACCCACGTCTGGAGCAGATCGCCAGGACATTGGGCGCGAGCGACCTTCGAGTGTTTTGCACGATCACCCTTCCTCTGGCATCTCGCGGCATCCTGGGCGGGATGCTTCTGGCCTTCGCGAGAGCCCTGGGGGAATTCGGCGCGACGATCATGGTCGCAGGGAACATTCCCGGACAGACCTCCACCCTCTCGCTCGCCATCTACCAGCACGTGCAGCTGGGTCAGGACGGCAGCGCATTCCGTCTGCTGGGCGTGTCGGTGGCCCTCGCCTTTGCTGCGGTTTGGTGGAGTGAATGGCTTCTGCGCGGAAAAAGAAAATGAGCCTGCTCCTCAAGAATATCCGCCTCTCGGCCGGGACCTTCACACTGGAGGTGGACGTTGAAATAAACGGCCGCATCACCGCGCTTTTCGGTCCTTCCGGGGCAGGCAAGACCTCGCTTCTCGACCTGGTGGCCGGGCTGCGAAGCGCCCGGTCAGCATTCATTCAACTCGACGACCGAGTGTTGACCGACCTTTCGAGAAGCGTGTTTGTGCCGACCCGCCATCGAGGCATAGGTTACGTCCCACAGGATCTCGCGCTCTTCCCTCATTTATCAGTGCGCAACAATCTTCGCTACGGCCACAAATCCGGCGTCGACAGCAGCCACCTCCTTCACTTCGATCGCGTCGTTGAGGTGTTGGAAATCAAACCACTCATCCAGCGCACGGTCACGGAGCTTTCAGGAGGCGAGAAGCAGCGTGTCGCGCTCGCACGAGCCCTGCTCGCATCGCCCCGGCTTCTGCTGCTGGACGAGCCGCTGGCCAGTCTCGACATGCAATTAAAGACGCGGATTCTTCCCTATCTCACGCGCATCCGCGACGAGTTCCACGTCCCGATGCTCTATGTGACGCATGACCGTTTCGAGACGGTCTCCCTAGCCGACGAGATGGTGGTTCTCAGCGCAGGCAGGGTTGTTCAACAGGGCCCGGTGCACGACCTGTTTCCCTGACCAAGCAGAAGCGACACGCATCCCGCTAAAAACACATCAGCTCCTCTCCCGGCCAGTCCCCACCACGCGAGAGAAACTCCGCGCCGCGGAAGTTGATTTGCGGCAGCTTATCGCCGAGCGAGACCAGTTGAAGACAAGCGTCAGCCACTGGGCAGAAGCCGTGACGCTCCGCGACGAGCGACTCAAGAAGGACACCGCTCAAACGCGGCGTCTAGCCGATGAGCTCAATGTTTCGATCCTCAAATTCAACGCCCTCGCGACCGACCACAACGCGACGGTGAAGGATCTGAACGACCTCCGCGCCCGCACCCAGAAATCGCAGCAGTGAGAGGGAGTTTCACCCCGTCCCTCCCTTTTTTCTGTAGCGTGGGCCGTACCGGCACATCCCCAGTCGGATCGTCCGATACGGACGACGCCAAAGAAAGTGGCAGCCGACCTCGGCGGGTGGGCGACGAAGACCTTAGCTCACGGAGATCCTGCTATCTGCGCTGGCGAATTCGAAGTCGGAGTCTAAATTTCTCGCCCACCTTTTCTCATCGAACTCAGCTTGGTAGCCTTTCGTCCAGAGAGGATATGCAAGAAAAGCAAAACAGGAGAAGCGACACCCAGCCAGAGATGGAGAGAGCCAGTCGCGCTGCGCCAAGTCTCGTCGCCGAGGTAGTAGAGGACATACCCTGAGAGAGTCAGAACGCTCACCGCGATCAAGAAGAAACCTCCGTTCATTCGATTCTTGCGAGCGTGCCAGGAACGGCGAACGTGAGCAGGCAACAGGGTTCCGAGAAGAAGAACAAAGCCGACGGCGGAGAAACCGTGGGATTTGATAATCCAGGGCTTGAGGGCTCGGAGCGTATCGCCGGCCTGGCCAGCCTCGTCAAGCCGGTGGATCCATGCCCACGCCAGTCCAGAGACAAGCAGAGTGAATCCAATGCCATAGAGTGTCATTCGATGGCGTCGACTCAGCTGAAGTCCTCGCCGCTTCATGCGGTGAGAATGATGGCCTCGGCATTGTGCCTGGCCAACACGGGTTCCCCAAACTTCGGGGCAGCGAGGACGATTTTAGTCAGAGCATCGGCAAGCCAGCATTGACGGGCGCTTACGGAAACGCTGATGGCACCTGTCACCGCGCGCCCCTTGGATGGATCGACCAGATGGCTGACGATGCTCCTTCGCCATCGTCGCTCGCTGAAGCAGGGGGACGAGGTTGCGAGAGCGGCGTTGCGGAGTTTAAGAATGCGATCGAGCAGATGCGCGTGCACCGGATGTCGCAGATGAATATCCGAATCCAGCGAGCCAAACACGCGCAAGTCACCGCCCGCGTTGACGAGAGCCGAGGAAACCTTGAAGTCACGGAGAGTTTCGATCGCCGAGTCCACCGCGTGTCCCTTCGCGATGCCACCCAGGTCAATCGCAAGAGGCTGTGCAAATCGAACTCGGTGTCGTGGGAGCAATAGAACGTCCCGCCAATTGCCGCGGCCGCATCGGCGCAGGTGAGTTGGAAGCAAGCCCCAGCGGGCGAGCAGTGGTGCCACCGTGAAATCGAACGCTCCATCGGAATCGCGGGAGAGCTCGAGTCCGCGGCGCAGAACCTCGAAAGTTTCAGCGCTGACTTTCACCGGATGAATCGCAGCCCACTCATTCACTCGCGAGAGTTCACTCTCCGGATCGTGGACACTCATCAGACTTTCCACCCGTTCAATCGCCCTAAAAGCCGCGTCCACTGCGCAGCCAAGCTCCGCCTCATCGGCACCGCCCGCCTCAATCTCGACAAATGTGCCGAGCATCGGACGACAGCGGCGAACTTTATTGCTTGAGCACGAGTTCATACAGCGAAAGTAACCGTTTCACGCCGTCCGCAACATGGCGACAGGAAAGGGTGGCACCGGAGACGTTCTTAATGTCGTCCTCCAGCTTGAGTTTGGCACCATGCTTTTTGCCGCTGAACTGCGAGCGCCAGGTCTCATTGCGGATCTCAGCTCCGTAGGTCTCCCGGTAATCCATGACCTCGATCTGCTTCACCGATCCATCCGAATTTAACGCCAACACCCAGCTGATGAATTCGTGCTTTCCTAGCACCTCGTCCTGGATGAGCCATCCCAGAAACGTGCTCCCGTTCATCGCTCTCCAGAGCTTCTGCTTATTCAGGCGCACTCGAACGCCCGAATCTTTTTCGATTGCCTTCATCTGTGCTGGCTCGAGCGAAACATCTGCAGAAACAAACATTGTGGCCTCAGGAAAACACACTTTCTGCGCCTGCAGCGCGGAGAGATAAACCGTGCCAAAACAAGGAAGCGCCCCAGCCGTCAGGCAGACCGCTGATGAGATTCCGATCCGCTGAATCCAGTCGCTCATGCAATTTAGAAATTAAGACCGATCTTCAGACGCAACTGATGGTCGGTTTCCTCAGCGTAGGTCTTTCCATCATGGGGTTCTCCCACGCCACTTCCCCATATCTGATTCACATACGTCAGCGTCACCCACCCACTCTTGGAGCTGTAATGCAGGCTGGGCCCCACGTACACCACTGCGTGCTCGAAGTTGCTGAAGCCAAAGAGCTGTTCGTCGCCAAAGGCTGGCAAAGTGACTAGGCCGAGCAGGGCGGCAACGGTGAGCAACGGAGCGTGTCGATTCATAGCGCGGAAACGCTAGCCTGCCTCCGCTCAACGCCGCTATCGGCTGCTTGCCATTGTTTGTCGGTTCTTTGCGGTGCGTCTTTCAGAAGCACATTCCGATTGATTGCCATCGGCTGGCTGGTAGCTTCGCTGCGCATAGCCCCCGTCGGAGCCTGCGTAGATTTGCAGTAGCGCAAGCTCCGAATGCTGCGTTGTCACATTGCCGTTACGGGTTGGGGTGCGGCGGCACACTTAGCAAAAAACCATCCAGAAGAAGACTTAACGATTCATGAAAATTCAAACCAGAACGCTCGTCGCCACCGCCGCAATCGCAGGACTACTCACCGGAGCCTCGCTCCAGCAGAGCTATGGAGCGGACGCACCCGCAAAACCCGGCAAGGAAGCCCCGGCGAAAAAGTCGCCCAAGGTGCAGGATTGCGCGGGCAACAATGACTGCAAGGGACTCGGTGGATGCAAATCCGGCGACAACGGATGCAAGTTCAAGAATAACTGCAAGGGCAAGGGCGGATGCCACGTGACGAAGAAAGACATCAAGGCTTGGGAGAAGGCCAACAAGAAGGCCTGATCTAGCTCTGAACGCTACACGAGGCCGGACCCATGTCCGGCCTCGCTTCTTTAACACGCCGAGGGGCTATGCCAGCGAATCGTTTCAACGCCTTTACCGACTATGGTGTCGGCATCGGGTTGCGCATTCCCCACTATCGGCACATTTTCGAACGCAAACCGGTGGTGGACTGGTTCGAAATTATCTCCGAAAATTTCATGGTCGACGGAGGACGCCCGCTCGAGATTCTCGACCAAATTCTCGAACGTTATCGAGTGGTTCAACACGGCGTCTCGATGTACTTCGGCTCAGCCGAACCTTTGAATCGGGAGTATCTCAAACGCCTCAAAAGACTGGTCAAACGAACAAAGACACCCTGGCTTTCAGATCATCTGTGCTGGGGAAGCGTCGATGGCCGCTATACCCACGACTTGCTTCCCATGCCCTATACCTTTGCGGCGGCGAAAGTGGCTGCTCAGAAAATTAAGCAGGCGAGCGACTTTCTGGAGCTACCCATCGCGGTGGAGAACGTCAGCAGTTATGCCGAGTTCCACGTTTCAGAAATGACCGAGTGGGAATTTCTCGCTGAAGTGGTGGAGCGTGCCGATTGCGGGATCTTGCTCGATGTGAACAATATCCATGTCTCAGCCTTTAACCACGGTTTTGATCCACTGGAATACTTGAGCCATGTCCCTGCGGA
>JAYTTC010000295.1:0-6676 GCA_043745255.1 Verrucomicrobiales bacterium | reverse complement strand
AATCATTCCAGTGACCCAGGCCAGAAGGCTTCGAAACCGGAATGGAAGACCTATCGGCGTAAGCCGCGACGCAAGAGGGGAGGTGACAAATGCGATGGAGGCAAGAACCGCGAGAAAGATCTGCGCGAGCGCCGCATGCGCGATTCCGATCTGATCCTGGAACAGAACCACCCGAAGGCCACCAAGGACGCCTTGAAGAATCACTAGAAAAACTGCTGCCACACCGAGTTTACGCAGCCAGGACCTTGAATCGCGCATCCAAATCCAAGCCGCCAGCCCGAGGGTCAGAAACCCGACCCAGGAGGCGAAGAGTCGATGAGTATGCTCGTAGAAAATGCCCCCCTTCCAGAGCGAGATCGGGAAGAAGAACATGTTGTAACCATAGCTGGTGGGCCAGTCCGGGACGGTCATCCCGGCCTCTTTGCTGGTGACCAATCCACCAAGCCCCACTAGGGCGAGGGTGTTGAGCGCGACAAAAAAGGCAAACCGATTCAGCCGCGGATTATGCTCAGAGCGCGTCATGGTTCGTGCTTACTATCCACCCTAGGAAATCACTGCGAGAGCCTGGGTCGGCTCCCGCAGTGTTAGAATGTAGGAATGATCGACCGAACCTCAAGGACTATTGCGCCTTGATCTCGAACTCGAAGTTCACCGACGCGTTACCGCCCTTAACCTCGATATCTTTCACTACTTTGCCGGCCTTGCGATGGCTGGCCTCGATCTTGTACTTGCCGTCCGGAACGTTCTTGATGGTGAACGATCCGTCCGCAGCCGAGATGGAGAAGTAAGGGTGCGACACGACGGTCACGTAGGCGAACATCCAGGGATGGACGTCACATTTGTAAGAGAGGAAATCCTCGGCGTTCTCGTACACGTAGGTGATGTCAGCCATCTTGGCCATCTGGGCTTTGTTTGATTCCTTGTTGCCCGCAACCTTGGGGATGGGATGCACATTGTGCATCGTCTCATCCGAATTGCGAACCATGAGCTTTTGGCCGGTCTGGACCACGGCTACATACGGGGTGTATTCGCAGTTCTTCTGATCGATGAGCACTCCCTCGGCGGCGGCCGTAGCAGCACCTGAGAGGCCTTCGGTGATCTTCACCACCACCTGACCGAACTCACCATTCTGTCCAACCACGTAAACACGGTTTTTGGGACCTTCGGAAACCTTGCCGCAGAAGGTATCCTTCTTGATCGCCTCGGTTTTCTGAGCCAATGCGGGCTCGGCAGGAGGAGCGCCTTTGAGGGTCACTTTACCGGTAATATCAGCAGCCGACAAAATGCCAGCCGAACCAGCCACGACCACCGCAGCCGCAACGAATTCATTCAATTTCATATTCAGTATGTTTGCTCGACAGTTGAACCGACTTGGAGCGCGGACCTTACCGCGCGAGCCTTTGGGGTCGCAAGCGATTTGCGGGTGGCCGTCACGGCCGGTGCCCGAGCGTTTGGACGCCCCGCAGGAAACGCTATTCAGCAATGACCGGAAGAGTGGGGAAAGCCCTAAAATCAGGCCGTTTTTGTCAGTTCTTGGACGTTTCTTGCGTGATTCCAAGGTGGAAGACTTCAGATCATTACACTTCTTCTCTGGATAACCGTTCAGAATACCTTGTTCGCGCTTGTTCCGACCTGCTCAAGCTAGAGTGAACAGCGCTTCGCGCGAGACGACTACCCGGTTTGATGACCTGTGAGCGTTGATAGAATCCCAAACGATTTCTTGATAATCAGTCAGCATCTCGGCGTGATGGGTCTCGGTTACTTTGGAGCGAGCTACTCATTTTCGGCGACGATAGGAACACGTGAATCGATTCAGAATCTCATCCAATCTCAGACGAGGATCCATGGCAGTGTTGTGGCTGTTTTGGTGGACACGTTCGGCGAGTGCCGCTTTCGTTCCTTCCACTGAAACGCCGCCACTGCCCTCACGTGAGTTTCGCGGAGTGTGGGTCGCCACCGTCAACAATATCGACTGGCCGTCCCGCCCTGGACTTTCCACCGCCCAACAGCAGGCGGAGCTGATCACACTGCTCGACAAGGCCGTTGCACTGCGACTCAACGCCATTCTCTTCCAGGTGCGTCCCGCCTGCGACTCCTTCTACGACTCCAAGATCGAACCTTGGTCGGAATACCTCACCGGCACCATGGGGCAGCCTCCCCAGCCTTACTATGATCCTCTGGCCTTGATAACTCAGGAAGCCCATCGCCGAGGGTTGGAATTGCATGCCTGGTTCAACCCGTTCCGGGCTCGCCATCAAGCCACGCAAGGGCCCCTCGCGGCACGGCACATCGCTCGAACCCACCCGCAGTGGGTGAAGAGCTACGGGAAATATCTCTGGCTGGATCCTGGCGAGCCGGGGGTCGTGGAGTATTCGCTTGGAGTCATCCTTGACGTGGTGAGGCGCTACGACATTGATGGAGTTCACCTCGACGACTATTTCTATCCCTACAAGGAGAAAGACTCGAAGGGGCGTCCTTTGGAGTTTCCCGATTCCGCCTCTTGGAAACGATATCAGTCGCAGGGAGGGAAGCTCGCGCGCGAGGACTGGCGTCGTGATCAGGTGAACCGTTTCGTAAGGCGGCTCTATCAAGCGGTGAAAGCGGAAAAGTCCTGGGTGAAACTTGGGATCAGCCCCTTCGGAATCTGGCGCCCGGGAAATCCCGCCGGCGTGGACGGTCTCGATTCCTACACCGAGCTGTATGCGGACTCAAAAAAATGGTGGAACAACGGCTGGGTGGACTATCTCGCTCCCCAGCTCTATTGGCCGATCGGAGCCAAAGCGCAGAGCTTTCCAGTGCTGCTCAAATGGTGGGCGGAGCAAAATACTCAGCACCGACATTTGTGGCCGGGTCTCAATACCGCGAACGTCGGATCCAAGTATGCTCCGCTAGAGATTCTAAACGAGATTAGTGTCCGGCGCAGCGGTTCGCAGTCGGCAGGAGAGATCCATTGGAGCGTGAAAGCGCTGATGCAAAACCGCGAGGGACTGAGCGAGCGTTTGGTCGCCGGGCCTTACGCCCAGTCTGTACTGGTGCCGGCCTTCCCATGGCTCGATCACACGCCTCCGTCCAAGCCCAACGGCAGCGCCGAGAGTTCGGGACCCGCCACAGGGCTGCTGTTCTCCTGGGAGAACAGCAGCCCTGAGACCGCGGCTCACTGGGTCGTTCAGTCAAAGCAAGCCGGTGTCTGGCGCACGGAGATCCTGCCTGCGGAGTCCCGGAGCCGCAGCTTCCCGGCCCCGGCAGACATTGAGGCCCTCGCGGTTTCGGCGGTGGATCGCTGTGGGAACATCAGCGTGGCGGCAGTCCTGGAACGTGGCAAAAACCCGCCCCCGGTGGCTGCCCGCCCTGCCCCGCCTGTGCCCTCATCCGCCAAATCGCCCTCCCCCAAAGAATCGAAAGAGCTCTCAGCGCAGAGCAGTGACCGTAGCCGCACGAACAGTCGAATCAACATTCGACCTATCCCGGGCTCTTCAGGCGTCACAGGACGCTAGCAGCCTGTCAGACTTTTCCCCACCGGACGTGAGTCCGATTGAATTTCTTCAAAATCCGGCAGCCGGATTTTGATCAAATAAAATGGTGGTCAATTGAGCGCAAGGTCAGTTTAGATGAATGTCGATATGACTCTAGAAACGGTTCCCGTGAGCTTTAATGACCCAGTCAACGCCGCCATCTTGGCAGTGTCAGAGGATCAAATTCAGGGCTTCCAACGTGATCCCTTCGCCGCCATCAGCAAACAATCGGGGGTGGCCGTGGAAACGGTCATCGAACGGATCCGCGCGATGGTTTCCGCAGGAACGATCCGTCGTGTGCGCCAGACCCTGCTCGCGACGAATCTAGCAGACGGAGCTCTGGTGGCATGGGAGATACCGCAGGAAAAACTGGACGACGGGTTCGACTATCTCTTCCAGCAAGACCCCTTCTCGGGTCATGTGGTCACGCGTTCAACGGATGCCGCCACGCCGGGTTCCAGCTACAAACTCTGGACCACTCTCAAGGTACCCCAGGGCTATTCCCTGAGGAAGCACTGCGAGTTCCTGATGAAGAAAATCGGTGCGACGCATTTCCGCGTCATGCCAGCCAAGCGACTCTTTGCCCTTGGCGTCGGACACACTCGCCGTCGCACCCTGGAGCCGGGAAGCAAAGCGGATGCTCCGGCGGAAGCGGTGGAAGTACAGATCGCGCAGCTCTCGGATATCGAGTGGCGGATCCTGGTGGCGTTGAAGCGGGAATTTGAGACTGCTGAGCTGATTCGCGATTTATGGGTCGCGCGCGCTCAAGAGGCGGGAGTGCCCATTGCGCTGTTCTTTGAGACGGCTGAGGCGCTGGATCGGCGCAAGATCATCGGGCGATTCTCCACTTTTCTAGAACACGTCAAGCCCGTCGGGGAGGGAGAACGGGTGACTCGGTTCAATGCGCTGTTTCATTGGGCGGTACCGCCAGGACGCGAGTTGGAGACCGGAAAGGAAGTCGGTCGCCACCACATCATGACCCATGCCTACTGGCGAGAGGGGGGTCCGGAATTTCGCAACGTGAACGTCATGGGTGTCGCTCACGGCACCGACAAAGCCGTGGTGCTTGCCCACAAGGCGGCCATTGACCAGCACCTGGAATCCATGGGTATTCCGATTCTGTATACCAACGTGTTTTGGGGAGGACGAAGCGAGATCAAGCCATCAGAAATCTCCCCATTCGCCTACGCGAACTGGTGCGCCAGCGTCGGTATGGACCCGCAACAGATGCGCGTCGAGGGCTAGCAGGCCGTCGGACTTAGCACGTCGTTCCGCAAGGTGCACGCCGGGGCGATCGATCGGTTCCGGGGTTTTCTGGGTGTCGGCCTGCTAGAGTCCAAAATCCGGCAGCCGGATTTTGAGGAAACTCAATCGCACTCTTCAGAACCGCCCGGTTTCGCCTGTTCGCAAGCCCTCCACCCTCTCTTTCAGCCAATTCTGTATCGTACGCTGTGTCGGCGCATCCCCGCCCCGATCGTCCGATACGGACGACGCTACAGAAGACGGAAACCGCGTGAACGCAGGCCAACTGCAGTTCTGTAGTGTGGGCCGTATCGGCCCATCCCCGCTTCCTCTTCAAGGAAATCATCAGCGGATCGGCTCTTTTCCAAAGGAAAATCTCTAGCACCCTGTCGGATTTGGAGAGACCCCTTATCTCTCGGAATCCGAGCGAAGGGAGAAGAGCTTTCCTGGTTGCTGCTTGATCAGGCGCTTCATCTCCAGCTTGAGCAAGGTCACTGACGCGACGGCAGCGGAGAGACCGCTCCGTTGGATCACTTCATCGACGCCCAGCTCATCGTTTCCAATGATCTCAATCACGCGAGACTCCTCGCTGCTGAGATCCAATCCCGGGAGCAAGCCCGTCTCGCCCAGGGGAGCGGGACGATTCCCGGTTGGGAAGAGGTATTCGAACTCGGTGAGTATATCCTCGGGGCCCTCGCAGAGCTTCGCCCCTTTCTTGATCAGCTCGTGACACCCCTTGCTGCGAGGAGAGTCGATTCGACCGGGAACAGCGAAGACTTGACGTCCATATTCCACCGCAAAGTTCGCCGTGATCAGCGCTCCGCTACTCAAGCTAGCTTCAACGACCACCGTACCCAGAGTCATCCCAGCCACGATTCGATTTCGGATGGGGAAGGACTGCTTATCAGCCCGTCGGTTGAAAGCGAACTGCGTCATGACAGCACCGTTTGAGGCGATGCGCTCATAGAGTTGAGCGTTCTCCGGTGGAAAGATCAGGTTGATCCCCGTGCCCAGCACCGCGAGGGTCCGACCCTTGGCGGCCAGCGCGCCTTGATGGGCGGCGGTGTCGACTCCCCGGGCCCCGCCGCTCACGACTGTGACCCCGAGGTAGGCCAGCTGATACGAGAGCTTGCGCGCGGTTTCCACACCGTAGTGAGTGGTCTGCCGGGAGCCAACGACGGCGATTCCGGTCCGATCTTTCGGCGAGAGCGTCCCGAGCACATAGAGAACGATGGGGGGATCGTAAATCTCACGGAGGGCTTGAGGATACTCCTCATCCTCCTGGGTCACGATGTGACAACCGTAGTCCTTGATCCGCTGCAGTTCCGCGGGCAGGTCCACACTGCTCTCCCAGGACGAGATGGCGCGCGCAGTGTCCGCGCCGATCCCATGGACCTGCTGGAGCGCATTGAATGGTGCCTGAAGCACCGCGCTCGGCTCCTGGAACTGTTGCAACAGCTGTCGAAGACGCACGGGTCCGACATGGTCGATCATGTTGAGCGCGATCAGCGCTTCGCGATTTTGCATGGGTCACTCCTTGGGATATGCCTTGTCGTTTGACTTGGCCGGAGTGGTTTAAGGCAATGGCCTAGCGCGAGCGAGCAGAAACTGCACGCGGCAGAAAATCAGTAGTGTGAGGGTGGTTATTTCTTGGCCTCGCCGGAGCGGCTCCCTATGTTGGCAGATCAATTTAGTCGCAACATTCGCAGACCATGGCGCAGGACGTGATCAGGATCGGCGGGGCGCGGGAGCATAATCTCAAAAACCTCACGCTGGAAATCCCCCGCCATAAGCTGGTGGTGATTACCGGGCTGAGTGGCTCGGGAAAATCCTCCCTGGCTTTTGACACTATTTACGCCGAGGGGCAGCGCCGGTACGTCGAATCTCTTTCGGTGTACGCGCGGCAGTTTCTCGATCAGATG
>JAYTTC010000294.1:0-6686 GCA_043745255.1 Verrucomicrobiales bacterium | reverse complement strand
TGGCCCGCGACCTCCACACCCGCGAAGGGAGCGCGGATGATCATGTCCTCGAGTTGCTGATCCCAGAGACCGATGCCTTTCTCCACGACCGTGACCTCGAGTTGCTGACGCTGCTCCCGGGCTTGGAGTGATCGAAAGTCAGATTCCGACTTGTCCAGATCGGACACGGTCGCGATCTTGCCATCGATAAGATCCAGAGTGCGCTTGTAGGCAGACTCCGCCTGCTTCAGCAGCGCCTCGGTCTCCTTGATGGCGCTCTTCGCCGCAGCCCTCTGCGCTTCCGCATAGACCTTGTTGGCGATCAAGTTCGAAGCGTCGAGACGGGCGAGGATTTGATTTGCCTCCACCCGCGAGCCCTCCTCCACCAAGACCTCCACCACTTTCCCGGTTTGCTTAGCCGAGACGGTGGCCTCACGCCGTGCGGTCACATAGCCCGAGGCGTTCAGAACTGTGCGAGCCAGCGTCGTTCCACTGACCTCGCGCACCTGAGTTACGCGCGCCTGAGTCACGCGCGCTCCCAAACGATCCTTTCATCCACCAGACCACCGAGGTCAGCAGAAGAACCACCAGCAGCCAGACCCACGGCACCCGGCGAGGAGAAGTGGGAGCGCTCTCGCGATCAATGCGGAGCCGGTCCAGGGACTGTGGGTCGAGTGCCATGCGAAATGTGTGCAATAGAAGATCAAGACGGCCACTCCGTCAAACGAAGGCACGTCGAGCCGCCTCGTACACCTCCCAAAGCGCCACTTGGTTCTGCGCGGCAGCGCGGCGACACGACTCAAACTCAGGAGCGACTTGGATGATCTTGCCGTCCAGCCATCCGAGCTTGACGTCGATTTCTCCCAGGCTGGTCTTCGCGACCCTCATCTCGCGTCGAAGTTTGCGACGCTCCATCACCATGCGCCGCACACCAAATGCCGTCGTCTCCCGAAAGAGCAGGTCCGTGAAGCGATCCGCATCGGCGGGGGAGCAGAGCACGCTGAGCAAAACGCCGGGCCGATTCTTTTTCATCTGAATCGGGGTGTGAAACACGTCGAGAGCACCGGTCAACAAGGCTTTTTCCAAAAAGGCTCCCAGAATCTCTGCCGTCACGTCGTCGAGATTGGTCTCCAACCTTACGATCTCATCGCGTTCCCAATCGTGAGTGGACGTTTCACTGGACTCTCCCAACACCGCGCGCAGGACATTCGGTCGCGTGCGGTTCTCACGTCCACCCAGACCATAGCCAATTCGAGTCACTTCCAGTCCGCCCATCGGACCAAAGGATTCAGCGAACTCGGCCAACAAAGCCGCGCCAGTGGGAGTGATCAGCTCGTTCGGCTCATCGGTTTGCTGAATCGTCACCCTTCGAGCGGAGAGGATTTCCAGCGTCGCGGGTGCCGGAAGGGGAAATCGTCCATGCGCACAGGTCACCGATCCCACCCCCTCAACCACGCCCCCTGCTAACACGCGCGGACGTCCCAGCAGCTCCAAAGCAATGCAGGCCCCAACGATGTCCACAATCGAGTCCACCGCGCCAACCTCGTGAAAATGAACTTTCTCAGGCGGCTGCCCGTGGATCTTTCCCTCGGCAACGGCAATCCGATGGAAAACCGCGATCGCCTTCTCCTTCACCCAGCCGGACAGACCGCTCTTGTTGATCAAGAGTCGAATCTCGGCGTAGTTGCGGCCATGCCCCTCCCGGTGACCCTGATCGTGGCTGGGGTCGTGGGGATGATCGTGATCGTGATCGTGATCGTGATCGTGGGGATGTGCACCCTGCTGAGCGTGCTCATGGCTATGCCCATGACTCTCCGCCTGTCCGTGCATGGGCTCGTGAGCGTGGGTGTGGGAGTGAGAGGAATGTGCTTCGGCGCGAGTGGAACATCCGGACTCCTCGACATGAACGTCGAACTTGGTGCCGGCGATTTTTCCCCGTTCCTGTCGAGAGATATGAAGGTGGTAGCCGTTCAGCTTCAGCTTGGCGAGTTCCCGCTCTAGCTCTACCGGCTCGAGCCCCAAGTCGACCATCGCGCCGAGGAACATGTCCCCGCTGATGCCGCTAAAAATATCCAGAAAGAGTGTTTTCATGAACTGAAAGCCTATCCCTTACCCGAGCTCCCCTGCCGCGAGAGCATTGATCTGGCTGGCGGCGTACCCGGCCCCAAAACCATTGTTGATGTTCACCACGGTGAGGCCGCTACTGCAACTGTTCAGCATGGCGAGTAAGGCCGTCACTCCACCGAAACTCGTTCCATAGCCAACGTCCGTCGGAACCGCGATGACCGGTTTGCCCACCAGACCAGAAACCACACTCGGGAGCGCTCCCTCCATTCCGGCCACCGCGATGATCACGTTCGCCTTCTGGATCGATTCCAGTCGGCTCAGCAATCGATGAAGTCCTGCCACCCCCACATCGTAAATTCTTTCCACCTGATTTCCCATGAAATCGGCGGTGACCGCCGCTTCCTCAGCCACCGGCAGATCGCTGGTTCCGGCGCAGAGCACCGCCACGACTCCCGGCCGTTTCGCCAAAGGTCGCGTTTCGATGCTCACACACCGCGCCGCCTCATGATAAACCGCGCGACGGATCTGGCGACGGAGGACCCGCACATGAGCGAGTTCGATTCGGGTAATGAGGACACGCTGCTCGGTCTGCAAGATGCGCTTCGCGATCGCCACCACTTGGGTAGGTGTTTTTCCGGCACCATAGATCACCTCGGGAAAGTTTTTTCTCAAGGCGCGCTGGAGATCCACTTGAGCAAATCCGAGATCCCCGAGCGGCGCGTTCTGGAATGAATGCAGCACCGTCTCGCGATCCACCAGACCTGAGCGGAACTGATCCAAAAGCGTGAGCGCCTGAGCTGTCGTCATGGCCGAACGTTGCCAGCGAAGAGTCTCGAAGTCACGCGCGAGGGTTGTGATTTGGGATTCGAGGAGTTGTCCGCGGACTCAACGCTCAGCGGCTTCGGCGCGGATGCGCTGCCGATCGCTCGATAGCGATTGGACTATCGCCACCAGCGAAAGGGGGAACACAGGGAGAAGGATTAGCTCACCACTCGATGATGGCCGCGGCCCAAGTGAGTCCCGCGCCGAAGACCACCATCAAAACCAGGTCACCGCGTTGCACCACCCCCGTTCGCACCGCCTCATCCAAAGCGATCGCAACGGAGGCGGCGGAAGTATTGCCAAACTTGTCGAGATTGACGAAAACCTGATCCGGCCTCGCGCCTAAACGCTCTCCCACCGCCTCGATAATCCGGCGGTTGGCCTGATGCGGGATCACGCACTTGATCTGCGTAATGTCCAACTCGCAGCGGCGCAGAGCCTCCTTCGCGGCGGTCATCATGGCGTTGACCGCATTCTTAAATGTCTCTTTGCCATCCATCCGCAAATAGTGGAGCCCGGCCGCAACGGAGTTTTTCGTCGCGGGGCACATGCTCCCACCGCCGGGCATGTAAAGAAGGCCCGACTTCTCCCCATCCGCTCCCATGCACGCCGTCAGCAGGCCGTGAGCCTTCTCTCGGTTTTGGAGAATAGCGGCTCCCGCCCCGTCACCGAACAACACGCAGGTGTTCCGATCGGTCCAGTCCACGATGGTTGAAAGCTTCTCGGCGCCGATGACCAGCACGGTGTCGTAAGTGCGTGAAGTGATGAATTGCTGGCCTATTTCGAGCGCGTAGATGAATCCAGAGCAGGCCGCCCCAACGTCAAACGCCGCCGCGCGACGGGCACCAATCTTCTGCTGCACCAGGCAGGCGGTGGACGGGAACATCATGTCGGGAGTCAGGGTGGCCACAATGACCAGATCGATCTGATCTGCTTTGATCCCTGCCGCCTGCATGGCCCGCTGAGCGGCCATCGCCGCCATATCCGAGGTGAACTCGTTGTCGGCTGCAATCCGGCGTTCCTTAATCCCGGTCCGCGACGTTATCCAGTCATCCGAAGTCTCCACCATCTTCTCGAGGTCGGCATTGGTTAGTATGCGCTCAGGCACATACGAGCCAACACTCAGGATGGAGCAGCTGCGTCCCGAAAACCCATGTTCGGCGCGGGGATTTTTAAATCGTTTGGTCGTCATGACCCGTGATCAACGCTTCCGTCTTGTAGTTCTGAATCCATTCATCGGTCCTAGGCGGCGTTCAATAGCCCATTGGCCTTCAACACCGCCAAACGGATGTGTTCGTTCAAATTCGTGTTCACGGCCGTCGCCGTCTGCCCAATGGCATTGGTAATCATCCGCGGCTTGGCCGAGCCATGCACCTTGATCACCGTCCCGTTCAGGCCCAGCAACGGTGCACCGCCGTAACTGTCCGGATTCATCCGTCTCTTGATGTCGCGGAAACCGCCGTAGGCTATGAGCGCCCCCAGCACCCGGAAAGGATTTTTCTTAAACTCGCGCTTTAGAATGGTTTGGACGCACTTGCCCATGCTCTCAATGGTTTTAAGGACGATGTTGCCCACAAATCCATCGCAAACCACGACATCCACCTCGTCCGCAAACAAGTCGTGGCCCTCCACATACCCAAGGAAATTCAGGTCCAACTGGCGGCAAAGCCTCAACGCCTCGCGAGTGATGTCGTTTCCTTTCATCTCCTCGGTTCCATTGCTGAGGATGCCAACCCGAGGGTGGTCGCGACCCAGAACATCCCGGGCGTAGGCAGCGCCCATGATGGCAAACTGAACCAGATGCAACGGCTTGACCTCGGGATTTGCGCCCGCATCCAGCAACACGAACTCCGCGTTCGTGGTGGGGATCACGGTGGCGATCGCCGGACGCTCCACCCCCTCCAGCGGACGCAGCTTCACGGTCGAGGCCGCAACCAGCCCGCCGGTATTGCCCGGGGAAATCACAGCCTCCGCGCGCCCTTCCTTGACCAGGTCGATCGCTCGGGCCATCGAGCAGTCCTTCTTTTTGCGAAGGGCATCGGTCGCCTTATCCTCCATGGTGAGCACTTCACTCGCGTGGAGGATCTCGATCCGCGAGTCGGAGATTTTCAATCGGTCGAGCACCGCCTCGATCTCAGACTGAAGCCCAGCCAGGAACAAACGCTGAATGCGTTCGTGCCCAGGCATGGAGAGAGCCGCGACGGCACCTTGTATCACTGCCGCAGGGCCCTGATCTCCACCCATCACATCGATCACGATGCGCATAAATGGAACGAGCGCAGGGAGCTGTAAACACCCCTGCGCTCGTCGCGAAAATCAGGCTCCGACCTTAACCGTCAGAATCTGGCGCTCCTTATAAACACCGCATGACGGGCACACCCGATGGGGTCGGTAGGCAGCACCACATTGAGGGCATTCGTTCACCTGCGGAAGACGGAGAACACTGTTATATGCACGCCGCATCCGTTGGCGGCTCTTTGACGGTTTTCTTTTTGGAACACCCATAATTCTAACGTAGTTTCAGTTTATCAAGTTCGTCCCAGATCGATCCGGCTGATTTCTTGTCCGGAGACAGATCGACTGACATCGTTCCCCCAGCGTCTTTAACCGAACTTGGGAGTCCGGTGCACTTGGATTCGCACAACGGATGTTGAGGAAACGCGAGGACGATATCTTCGAGGATATAGGGCGTCAAGTCCACGGCATCACCCACCAGGGTGACGCATTCCTCCCCCTCCAACTGGACGTGGCAGGCCCAGTGACTCAGGTCGAGAAGGTAGGGGTAGGGCTTCAAGCAGCGAGAGCATTCGCAATCCAACACCATCTTCAGACCCCCTTGAACCAACATCGCTTCATCCATGCGCTCCGCCACAAGATCGTACTCCAACGGATGATTCAGATGGATCAGCTCATCGCCTGATTCCAATCCCAAGTCTTTGACAGCCAGTTTCCCACGAAGGCGAACGGCCCCCTCGCTAAGTTCCCTGATATGCACATGCAATGGATGGTCCGGCATAAATAGTCCCTCAGTTTTTGCTCACTTAACCCGAAATTTCTCAAGCAGCGCCGTAACCACGTGAGCCGGGACAAAATTGCTCACATCTCCCCCGAGACGAGCAATCTCCTTAACGATTCTTGAGCTCAGAAAGGTATTGGTTTCTTTCGGCACCATGAAAATAGTTTCCACCCTTTCATTCAATTTTCGGTTCATCAGCGCCAGTTGGAACTCGAATTCAAAATCCGAAACCGCCCGCAGCCCGCGAATAATCGCCTGCCCCGCGCGTTTATCAACGTAATCCACCAGAAGACCTCCAAAATCGTCCACTTCTGCGTTAGGCACCAAGGCGATGCTGCCTTCAACCAATCTGCGACGCTCTGCGGAGGAGAAGAGGGGCTGCTTTCCCTCATTGACCGCGACCGCCACCACCACGCGATCGAACAACTTCGCGGCACGCTGAATGATGTCCAAGTGACCGTTGGTTAACGGATCGAAGGTGCCAGGATAAATCACTGTCCGCATGGGCCAGATCATAACGGTCAAGCGTCCGGTGACCATGAAAAAGCCAACAGCCCGAGGGGTTATTCTCGGGCTGCGGCGCGGAGGGGTTGTTGGACAGCGTTACTCGGGTTGCAACGGGCCGATCAGCCACCAATCACGGGCGACAAGTGCATCGCTTGAGGAGGAGGAGGAGGAATGCGGTTGGGTTGCAGCGGTCCGATCTCCAGCCCCTGGAGCTGCCGCTCGAGCAGAGGGATCTCGTCGCCGGTCAGCGGCCGGACGGGCAGATTGGAACCGGGATCATAGAACCCAGGCCCCT
>JAYTTC010000293.1:0-1837 GCA_043745255.1 Verrucomicrobiales bacterium | reverse complement strand
TCCACCAAACCTGGACCGTGATATCGCGGCTTCGATCCACTAAAAGCGAAACTACCGCGAAGCTCGCTCGTTTCGTTGTAAGCCAGCACGAGTTCGTCGATTTGTTGCTCCGACAAGTTGTCAATCGATGGAAGTGGGACGCCGAGAGTGTTGCCGGACGCCCAGTTCGGGCAACGCCGCAACGCCTGCACGTACGACGTGAACATGCGGTCGTTTTTTAGTAAAACGCCCACAATGTCCACGGCGGCGGAAGTCCAATCGCTGGCAAGCCCCTGATATTTGCCAAGAAAACCGTAAGGCGTCCTGCCAAGCTGCACCGCTACAACCGGGACGGCGCGAGCCAAGGCGAAACCAGCCTCCTGGTCTGTCCAATCGCTTTCGTGGAAATTTTCGGTCATCAGCGCCACAAACCCATCCATGGTGACGAGAGCGTTTTCGATCTCGTCCTGCCACTCACGAGTTGGGTGAATATCCTCGTGGGCGACGAAAGAGGTGATCCCAAAAAGTTGAAGCTGCTCCTTCAGGCTAGCAGTCTCCTTTTTCACCTCGCTGCGGTGACTGAGGAAAATGCGGAACCCCTCGTCACCCCATATCCGCTTTGTCGAGGCTAACGAAACCTCACGCTTGCCGACGACCAGCAGTCCCGACTCTTTCTGCCACTCCTGATCCTGTCCGACTTCCATCTCAAGGAACACCTGCTCGATGAACTCGTTGTGGATATTGTGGACCTTGTTCAGGTCGGTCGTGATCTCCTTTTGAATTTCGCTCTTCTGGCCGACGTTCGCGAGAAAGATGGCTTCAGGGACAGTAAGATAGAGCGCATGCCCGTAAGTCCCACCGTTCCAATTGTCACTTGACCACCCTTCATGCACTCGGGTTTGCGCATTCACCAGGATTTCTTGGAGGTTACGTTTCCCATCTCGGCTGTAGAGCTTCGATAGCGCCCCCAAGAAGCGGTCAATATGTTTGGGTAGTTCGAATTGATTCGTCTCACTGCTCATTTCGACACCCCCATATTTCCGAGGCTCAAGTCCCCGCTCAGCAGCTTCGGCAGCAGCGTGTCGCGCAGAGTGGCAAGGGTGCGGGATTGGTGGAGGTTGGCAGTGATACGGGCGTAGAGCGGCGCGACTTTGGCGGTGAATGCTGCCATGAGTTCCGTCGGCGGCAGCACGACCGGGATCGGGCGGAAGTTTTGTTTGCTGATTTCCGCGAAGGTGGTGCCAGTGGCGCGGCTTTCGATCTCGGCCATGTTTGTCTGGCACCAGTTCAGCATGAAGAAGCTTGAGGCGCGCTCGTTACACTTCATCGCGATGAAGCCCTGATTGATGGCGACGGGCATCGCGGCGATGGCGAGGTAGCCGACGGGTGCGCGGGAGGAGAGGAGGAGTGTTCCGGCGGGCAGTAGGCCCGAGGAAATCCTGGCGATGCCTGCGTCGGTGAGTTTGCGGTCGGTGTCGAGGAGGACGGGCGCTTGTAGTGAGGAGAAGTCTTTCGGCGTGGTCCAGTGGTGCATGCCGCCTTCCCAATACTTCGGTTCGGCAGTGCTCGGCGTGCCGCCTCCGACGCATTCGACGACTTCGCCGACGGGATTTACGGTCCAGCCAATCGGGATGTGACCAGCGGCGGAGTTTTGAAAGCTCGAGGGGAAGAGGTCGGCGGCGGCGTTATCTAGCGCGAAGCTCCTCTCGCCCCCCGCCGCGCTCCTCCCTCTCCCAGTGGGAGAGGGCCGGGGTGAGGGTCGATTTTGACGCCGGTCCATGTTCTGCCGGACCGGGTCAAAATCGATAAACCAGCTCTGGAACAGCGCCCGGGCCATCGCCTCCAGCGTCGCGTTCAT
>JAYTTC010000292.1:0-6708 GCA_043745255.1 Verrucomicrobiales bacterium | reverse complement strand
GTTACGGTCGGTCAGCACCACCAGCGTTGGGTTTTGCATCGCCGGCTCGCGGATCACGCGCGCCGCGAAAAACAGCATGGTGAAGCTCTTGCCGCTGCCTTGCGTGTGCCACACCACGCCCGCGCGGCGGTCGCCCGCCTTGCCGCCGTGCATACGGCCGGCCCAGTAGTTGCCGCTATCTTGACGAGCGACGTTTTGATTCAACACGCCACTCGCGCGCAGGGTTTCTTCCACCGCCGCATTCACAGCGTGAAACTGATGATAGCCCGCAATAATTTTGTGTAGCGCGCCGGTGTCAGCGTCTTCCTCGAACACGATGAAGTGCTGAAGCAGGTCGAGAAACCGCCGCTGCGCGAATACCCCGCGCACCTGCACTTCCAGCTCCAGTGCGGTTTTCGGCGCATCGCGCTCGCCATCAATGGTGCGCCAGACCTTGAACCACTCCTGATTCGCCGTGAGCGAACCGATACGTGCTTGCAAGCCATCGCTCACCAGCAGCACCGCGTTGTAATTGAGCAGCGACGGAATCTCCGCCTTGTAGGTTTGCAACTGCGCGTAGGCGCTCCAGATGGTTGCATCCTCATCCGCCGCGTTCTTGAGTTCAATCAAGCCCAGCGGCAGCCCGTTCACAAACACTACGATGTCGGGCCGCCGGTTATGCTGCCCCTCAATCACCGTGTACTGGTTCACCGCCAGCCAGTCGTTGGCCTCAACGTCCGCAAAATCCACCAGCCGCGCCTTGTCGCCCTTGATCGAGCCATCGGGCCGCGGATACTCCACATCCACCCCATCACGCAGCATCTGGTGAAAAGCCCGGTTCGTCTGAATGAGCGAAGGCGTTGCTATCCGTAGGACTTTGCGGAATGCCTCCTCACGCGCATCCTCGGGGATGGTTAGGTTCAAGCGTCGGATGGCCTCGCGCAATCGGCCAACGAGCACCATCTCACCAAACCCATCCCGCTCCGCTGCCGGTTCACCGGGAGCGATATGTGGCCCATGCCCGATCGTATAGCCCAGCTCCTCGAACCATGTCAGAGCGGCGTCTTCGACGATGGATTCGGTGAGGGACATGGGTTCAGGTGGTTTTCGGCTAAATGAAAATAAGGTCCGTGCTCCCGCAATCCCGACATCTTTGTCGGGATACTGTCGGGATTCTGTATTCAGCCATCCAAGGGCACCAGAATCTTGACAACGGTGTCGGGCTGTTGTTGGGATTCGATTTCATGGTCTTGCGGCGGAGTACTGCGTGGCGCGCCCTTTGCCGACCCGGCGGATCAATCTTTCATCTACCAGTTTTCGCAACACCCGTTGGGCCTTGCGTTCATCGAAACTCAATTCTGCCATCACCTCAGTGCTGGTCATCGGCTGCTTGGCGAGGATGGCCTGCAACGTTTCCTTCTCGTCGGCATTCAGCCGCTCAAGAGTTTCTGCTCCCATCGCTCGCACCGCACCTTTCGCGCTCCGATACATTGTCAGCACAAGATATGGATTCTCCCAGGTATAGCTTGGCAAGGGTAGGCCGACATCCGACGCACGGGCTTTCATCGACTTCAGGCCGAGGCCTCGTTCCTCAGCAAGTTCCATCTTAGCGAAAACATAATGCAGCACTGGATTGCGACTGAGCATAGGAGCGTTGAAATCCTGCAACTGATTCAGCGAGATGGGAGGCACCGGCTCGCCTGGACTCTTGATTATGATGGTGTCAGACGTGACTACGAGCTGGCACTTCGCTCCGGCAATGTCGTAGTTCCGATGCACCAGCGCATTTACGATGCCCTCGCGAACGAGTTCGTAGAACTTTTCGTTCGCTTCCTTGCGCTGTGCCTCGCTGCGGTTGATCGGATTGGGCAGCTTGTCCTTCAGCCATTGGATCGCCTGCCCGGGCACCTCCACCATCGGCCCGTCAAAATCCCGAATCTCCTCGGTTCCATCCGGCCAGTGTATAGTTCCAAGGAGCCCGGCCTGCTGCATAACATCGCGGGGCTCTTTTCCAAAGAGCAGCATTCCGAAACCAGCCGGAACCGCTTTCTTTCCTTCCACCTTCATCAGCCCCTGCTGCACCAGCTTCCGTTGGAATGCATCGGACTTTACAGCCTCCTTGATCTTCGCGATGGAGCGATACTTTCCCAGAGCCTCAGTCGAAAAATCGCGCAAGTCTGCCGTCCCCACCGGATTCTCCAGAGTCGAAAGCACCACATCCTTTTCGGCATCTTCCGCGGCGGCGCGGCGCTCCAGCGCCTGCGCGATGAAATCCTTGTTTTCCGTCCGAATTTCTACCTGCAAATCCCGCTCGAAGATGTGAACGATGATACCGTGGTCCTGGAGGAATTTGATCCCCTTGCGATCCACGGTCGGATCCGGGTCTTCGATGCCCACCCACACCTCTTTTATGCGGGCGTTCACGATGCGCTCCGCGCAACTCAACTTGGGATGCTTTCTTGCTCCCGGTGCACAAGGCTCCAGCGTCGTGAAAAGAAGGGAGTTATCCAGCTTGCAGTCTCGGTTCTTCCGCTCCAGCAGGGTGAACTCGGCGTGGTCGCCCTCGCGTAACTCACCGCGATGCGCCATTTCGATGCTGCCGTCCGGCTTCACCAAAACTGCGCCCACGAGCGGATTGGCTTTCCCATCAGCGCGAACTTCGGCGATGGATTTCTTCATCTCCTGGATGGCCTTCTCCATCATTTTGCGCGGATCGAATTCAGATTTGATGGCCATGGTCAGTTGGAGAATTAAAGCAAAGACTGGAAAATGTCACCTCGCGCTTCCTCGGGGATGGCTGGATACAAGCATTACTTCGACTTGGGAGATTGGCCCGCTGAATTTAGGGGCAGTTCGCAACGAATCGTCGCCGTCACGAGCAACAATACAGCCGCGCAACCATGGTCGGTGGTTTTCGTCTTGCTTCGTCTGCTCAAATGCGGCCGCGAACATCTTTTTGCCGACATCCAAAGCCGACTGAACGCTCCCAAAAGTCAGAGCGGCAGCATCTGTTTCGATTAACCCATGAATCAGGTCGTCCGGTTGGCGGCCTTTGATCGAGTGCGCTACCAGGTTCCGAAAATCCTGGAAGGCGAGTTCGGCGGCATCCCTTCCACCTTTAAGCCACCGTGATCGAACTCCCAAAAGGTCGACTAATAGAATTACCTGATGTTTTTCACTCATTGTCGGGTCTCCTTGTGGGTCTCGAAAAGAAAGACGGTCAGCGTTGCCGCTGCACCAACAGCAAGCTTCGCATGCCGTGTGCCGAGACCTGTTGCGCTCCCGTGCTTGCCGTGGCCTGTGCCGTAAAGGCCGCGTAGCTCAGCAAGCCCATTGCCGATGGTTCCGAGGTTGCTGAGGAGTCGTTTGATGACATCCGCCCCACGTGCGGCTTCGGGGATTCCCTCAGGGACGAGCTTCAATTCCTTGAGTGTTTCCTTGGTCAGTGTCGCGACATCAGGTGTACCGGAAACTGGCTTGCCGCGTTCGGCGAGGATGGTCTTACAACATGTCTCAATCAGCTCCTTCGCCGTGCCGATGGCAAGACTAGGGTCGGATTCTACTGCGGACTCCATGCGTCGGATATGGTCGGCCATGTGTTTTGCATCAAATTCGACTGCCGTCTCCTTGATACTCGCTAGCGAGGGAAGTCCGGCACCAGATACAATCCGGCCACCTACCCACTGAAATCCGTCCCTTTGCAGGAAGTGAATGAGCTTTTCTACCTCCTTCTTCCGTTGTTCCTGGCATTCTGGCGTAAAGGTCGCCTCTTCCGCCAGTTTCTCTGCTCGATGAAGAATGTTCTCGAAGACTTGAAGAACCCTTTTTACTTGCGCCGGGGCAGCCCAATCCACGGTATGGTAATACTGCTCGACCAATCTGCGCCGCTGGCCACTCACCTGTGGTTGGTGGGTGAGGTCACAGTCAACCTTCGCTGCGTCGAACTCGTCTGAAATTTCACGAAGCACCCAACCGACAATATTCTCTCGGAACACTTGCCGCGTTTTCATGCTGAGAAGTTCCTGGCTCATGCTATAACCTCCGATGCTTCCGTTGTACCCTCCACTCTCAATTCCCCGCTCAGCAGCTTCGGCAGCAGCGTGTCGCGCAGGGTGGCAAGTGTGCGCGATTGCGGCGGCCCATGCCCGATCGCATAGCCCAGCTCCCCGAACCATTCGAGGGCGGCGTCTTCGACGATGGATTCTTTGAGGTTCATTTGGTCTATCGAACTTTCACGAGAAACTTTCCTGAACGCGCGACGCATACGCCTGAGCTATTCAAGACGAAGGCTTCAATCCAATGCGTGCCTCTGTATGCAGTTGATTCCCAGCGAACGTGTTTATCTGGATCAGCAGCATTGTAGAAGTCACCACGCGGTTGATTGTCTCGCATCGCTTCTTCTCCAGTGTTTACGACCTGCCAGCGAATCGAATGGGGCTCGGGAACATTGGTCTTTGCCGTGAACTTTAACCAAACAGTCTTCGGCACTGGCTTATCGCCCATTGCCCATAGAAAGCATCCTTTCTTATTACCCTTCTTGAAGTAAACTCCCGCCGTAATCTTGGCTGTGTATTGAGGAGCTTGAACGAGTTGGAACTGGGTGGCTGGCGATAGCGCATGACTCGCGTTTCCAAGTGCCGGAACCAGCGCCGCAGTTGAAACGACTGCCGGCAGAAGACTGGAACGCTTGATCCCGAGTTCGGTAGCCACTTTGTCCATCGTCTGCCGGCCCAAGGACTCAGCTAGCATGATCAAACCGTCAGCTATCGTCTCGGCCTTGGAGACGTTTGCAAAATCTACACTGACCTTCTCAAGCCAAGCCAGGAAGGCCGTCCTACGCACGGGATATTCGTTCCATTTGTCGGCAAAGTTTTCTCCATCATCGACCGGGTTATGAACCCACCACCGTCCATTAAGGTTCTCAATGAAATTGGGCATCCGCTTGGCAATACCAGTAAGTGCATCAAATATATCTTCCTCGTTTTGGTATGCGTGAGCCGCAAGTGTAGTGAGAATGATCGACGCCGGCTTGACTTCAGGGTGCCCATCGAAATGGATGTCTCGGTGCCGTTTCAGTATCTGGACGCAGCGCTGAAGTGGGGTCTTAACACGCCAGTCTGGAACCTCTTCAATGCTTGCAAACATCGACTCAGCCAGCGCTGCCTTCTTAACTCGAAAAACGACCTCCATCCTTTTTTTGAACCACTCTGCGTATGCTATTGGGTTACTCTTTTGCCAATGTGCCAAATCGGTGTCGGTTAACAGAATGCCGGTTGGGCCACGCTCCGCATTTGGGATCGATGGAAGCACATCCATGTGGAATGCGGGCATTCCCGGCTCGCTCGGATAATCCAGCAGCCAGCACCGACGCGAAGACGCGAGAATTTTTGCCAAGTCAGGACGGGTCTGCAATCTCATTCCAACTTTTTCCTTTAGCTCTTTTTGCGAGATCGACTCCTTCTTGATATCAAGTTGGCAAACGAGATCGATGTCGTATTCATCGCCACGGCTATAAGGATGAATGACCGTTCCGAGTCGAAATGAACCCTGCACATAGATCTGAGGATTATAGGACCGAAGGTCTGAATCATCTGCCGCGAGATGCTCGCCTATGTCTGCATATTTGATGGTTGCGTCTTCATAGACATGCTCAGGAATATCCAAAGTGTCCGCCGACACCTGAAGTATTGATGCGAGTTTTTGCCGTTCGTTAATGAGCATGAGTGGATGGCTTAGGGCCCAGGTTTGGTTTCCGCGGTAAGATTGATTTCGAGAGCCTTCACGAAGCCGCCGAGCTTCTTGTTCTCGTCATAGACAATCAATGGCAGGTCGGATTTGGCATTGAGAATACGGCCAAAATCAACGGCAATTGACACTGGCATTGCGGGAAAAATATGGATCGTGGCTTTTTCCCCATGGACTGATTTGATTTGGTCGAGCAGAGGCCGGATCGCTTTCCGAAATGCTTCTGTCTGCGCACGAGAGCGCACGAAATCATTGTCGGGGTTTGAAATCGTTACTCGCCAGATTGGGATGTCTGAACCTATGACGGCAGTAACGCGTTCATCTGTGATCGTTGCACTCAGTGAAAAGACTAATGCTGCATCGCCTGTCTTTGGGTGCGCCGGTGCCTCCACATTGAAATCAAAGTTTACTGGCTGTTCTTCCCACTTCCACGACTGGGGCTCTTTGCGTCGCTGGTAGGTTTCAGCAAACGGAATATCCGAAATTTCTGACCCCAATAGCATCAGCAGAGGTTGTGGTGCGAGTGCAAAGACCGAGAGACTCGTTATTTCGCCACTTTTTATTCGTGGGCGAAGCTGCTGTGCAGTCACGTTCTGAATCTGCATCGCCTCAAACTGCCAATACTCGGGAGTCTGGTCTTCAAATGAACTATTGCCGAGGCCAATCACGAGCGGTTGCTGGCTTGCAGGGAACTTTTCGGGAACCATTGCCAACGTCGCCTCAATCATGGAGAGCGGTGCCCCCTGTTTCCCAATGTTCCCACCATAAAGGAGCACATGGCTTTGTTTATCCGCCGTAATCGCACTCAAGGTTTCGATGCGCTTTTCATGATTGGCCTTCATGCCGAGCAAGCGCTCTGCCGGATGAGCAGCCACATCCCCTTTATCAATCAGACGGTGGTGTTCATCGCACATCAGCATCAAATTGGAAATCTCAGCCGCGAGCAGCTTGAAGCGGTTCGCATCCCCCCGAGGGCCATCAATG
>JAYTTC010000291.1:0-1844 GCA_043745255.1 Verrucomicrobiales bacterium | reverse complement strand
GTCGACTGCGCGGGGGTCGGTGTCCAACTGAACTGTCCATCAGTGGTGACCGTCGCGCCAGCCGGGGCTCCTCCATCCAATGTGAAGGTCAGGGTTTGTGCAGGGAAATCGGAATCCGCAGCTTTGGCCGTGAAGGTCAGGGTGGATCCCGATTTGACGGTCTTGTTCCCGATCGGGTTTAAGGTGGGAGCCCCGTTCATCTCGAGGACAACCACCGTGAAGCTCTGGGTGATGCTGAGGCTGGGAATGCCATTGTCGCTCACTCTCAGAGTGAGAATGTTGGTGCTCGGGCCCTGCGCCTCGGTCGGTTTCCACGTGAGCACTCCTGTGGTCGTGTTGAGATCCACTCCCGCCGGTGCAGAGACAAGCCCGAAGGTCAAAGTGTTCGCCGGTACATCCCCATCCGTCGCGGTGTTGGTGACCGTGAGGATGGAGAGCTCAGTGACTGTTTGCGGGGGAGGCACCTTCAGCGTCGGGGCAGTGTTCCTCTCGCTGACCGCGATGTTGAAGGTTTCCGCGCTGTTTAGCGGAGGAACTCCGTAGTCGGTAACCCGAATGGCGATGGAATAGCTTCCCGGACCCTGAGCCTCGCTAGGAGTCCAAGTGAACACGCCCGTGATAGCGTTGATGGTGGCACCGTCAGGTGCCCCAGCATCGAGTGAATACCTCAGTTCGTTCGCGGGAATGTCGGTGTCGGATGCAGTCGCTACGAAGCTCAAGGTAGAGCCTTCGTCCACGTTTCGATCGATCTGCGCATTCAGGATCGGCTGCGAGTTCACCTCGTCGACGGTGATACGCACCGTTTGGATCGCACTCATCGCGGGCGTGCCATTGTCGGTCACGCGTACGGTCACGGTAAATACCCCGGGCCCGTCAGCTTCCCCCGGCGTCCAGGTGAATATCCCGCTGCTCGGGTTGATAGAGGCCGCAGCCGGCGCCCCGGCGTCCAGACTGAAAGCGAGGGTCTGTCCGGAGTCAGTCTCGTTCGCGTGAGCGCCGAAACTGAGCATGGCACCTTCGTTCACAGATTTATCACCAATCGCGTCCAGCACCGGAGGCCGGTTGCTAGAGATGCCATAGACATTCGCGAGTCGCGGCGTGGGAGTGTCGAAAAAAAAGAACGGTGCCGAGTTGCCGTCCGGCCACCGGCCCTGGCTCAGGTCATTGGTTTGGGCCCCGAAGATCACCGAGTCCAGCAGGCTGCCATTCGGGGCATAGAGACCGATGAACTCTCCCGCCTTGTTGAGGTTAAAGTTGACGTGAAGGTCTGAGCGCGCTGGCGAGTTCTGGCTGCTGTTCTTGTCCGCCCAGACCAGTAGATACCCCCCAGCCGGAATGCTGTAGCCGCTGGGAATCACGAATTGCCCAGGTGCGTTGGAGCTATTGCTTAGGGTGAACCCGGTAAGATTGACGGCTGTGATTCCCGCGTTGTAGAGCTCAAACCAATCGTCGAATTTGTCATCCGCTGGGTCCGCAACCGTGTGAGTATTGCTGGCCATCCACTCGTTGAGGGTCACGGGCGTGCTCGGATAGCTGCCGTCGTTCGCGGCACCCGCTGTGGCGTTATAGAATTTGATCCGCTTATTCGGTCGTCCATCCGGCAGTGCGCCGAAGGAACGATCGGTGTTCACGAGATTGTATTTGAGATAGTCCACCACGTTGGTTGCGCCTCCGCTTACGTGGGTGAGCGCGATGGATCCGCTGAGAGGCGGGATGGTAAATCCGGCGTGGAGTTCGGTGTTAATGGATTCTCCAGGGTTGCCGTCCACATGCACAATCTTGAACTGCCCGGCTCCGAGGCTCACCGAAGGGAATGCCCACTGAGTGAGATTGGAATAGTCGCC
>JAYTTC010000290.1:0-6737 GCA_043745255.1 Verrucomicrobiales bacterium | reverse complement strand
GCAGTCGAAAGTAAGCCTTCGCTTCGCTCGATGCCAAAGTCACACGGGTTCCGGTGATACCGGCCAGGGGCTTCCAATCTGGGGGGTTCAGGCTCCTTGTCGTCTCCAGGCTGAAGTCCGGATACTCGCTACCCCAGCTCAGCGTCACTTGATCGGCAGCGGGAGCGAGGCGGAGCGTCGGAGCGGGTGTCAGGGAATAAAGCCCAACATTGTCGATGCCCCAGTACCAGGAATCCGTCCCCGCCTCGGCAAAACGGAATCGCACCTTCGATTGATTGTCCGCCCGATGCACCCGGAAAACCTCAACCCGCTTCGAAGGCGGTTCGGGTGCAATTAAAAGTGGGTGAGAATGGAGTCTCGCATATTCGAAGAGGTGGGACGGGGATGGGCCGATACGGCCCACACTACAGAACTGCAGCTGGCGTGCCTTCGCACGGTTTCCATCTTCTGTAGTGTCGTTCGTATCGAACGATCGGGGCGGGGGGATGGGCCGATACGGCCCACACTACAGAACTGCAGCTGGCGTGCCTTCGCACGATTTCCATCTTCTGTAGCGTCGTTCGTATCGGACGATCGGGGCGGGGATGGGCCGATACGGCCCACGCTACAGAACTGCAGCCCGTCTTTTTTGCGTCTCCTGCGCCTTTTCGCGGCTTAGCCCGGCCCTGCCCGTTTCCGATCCTGGGAGGAGCTTGTACGGCGGAGTACACGGATGACGCGGATGGGAGAGGGCACATGTTCCGAGAACTTACTGCTGTCGGGTCATCGCGGCTGCTGAAGTTGGCCACTTCAGGAGACGCCGCTACTCATTCAGGCTTTCGCCGAGGATCCATACAACTTCACGGATTCGGAGAGCCGGCTGAAAGCGGCCGTGAAGGGATTGCGAACAGGCAAGATTGGCGGATTCGGACGAGTCCGATTGAGTAGGAAAGGAAAACTATTTCTGGACGATTCGATAGAACGCCGTCCCCATCTGTGGCGCGTCTCCATCGTTCCAGGTGCTCGAGGTCCCCACGATTTGCAAGTGTCCGAGATATTTCCAGTCTTCGAGATTCGTCGATCGGAAAATTTCAAAAACCTGGCCGTCGCGTGCCTCCACCGTCAGTCGTGCTACCCCGTTGCGGCGAATGGAAACTGAAACACGGCGGGCATGAGCGTTCTGGAGGCTCCACGAGAGTTGAAAAGGTCCCTGCTTTCCTTCCCGGGCGTCGACCGCGATGTAGTAGGTCCGGCCTGCGAGGGCATTGAACGCGACCGAGGCCTCGGGCGCTGCGCCCGTAGCTAAACGTTGCTCCGGGTCGGGTCGGGCGAGTTTGAGCAGATCCAGTCGATCCCCAGTATAGGCCTCCACGATGGGAAGGATGCGATCGCTTGAAGCCTGGAAGGTCACGAGGCCGTCGCGCGTCGCCACCCAGCGATACCAGACGGAATGGCCGTCGGGGTCATTTCCGTGGGCGGGCTCGCCGGGCTCGCGGTCTGAATTCTGGTTGGTGGCGGCAGTCTCCCCAGAGTCGCCATTCAAAGGCTCGGCCATGGCAAAGGCATTGTTGCCTGCTGGATTCACCGTGAGTACCACCGAGCCTCCCTCAGCTCCTGCCCCCTCGTTGTAACCGTCTACCACGAACCAATAGCTCTCGCCCGCCCTGGCCTGGAACTGAAGGCGGCTTTGTTGTTGTGAGGGATCCGCATCGTCGTTGCTGATGATGGAAGGACCATTCGCGCCTGAGGTCGCGGGGCCTTGAACCTCCAGCAAAGTGTCAAAGTTGCTGCCTTCCGTGGATACCACGGTGCGGCCCGAATAGGGCGCGACCCATTGATACCAGATCGATCGATCCGAAGGAGATCCTGGAATATGACGCCTCTCACCGATTTCGCGAGTGGCGCAGGAGCTGTCCCCCAGTACCGTGACGATGGTGCCTTCAATGAGCTGGGCATTTTCGCGATTGTCGTTGGCTGGAGGAGCGGTGCAGAGAGTGGTGAGGAGGACGGGGAACGTCGTGCTGTTGTTATCTTCACGGGTCTCGGGGATCCGATTGTATGGATCTAGAACGATGGTGGCGGTGTATTCCCCGGCGGCTAGGTCGGTCACGTCGACGAACTGACAGGACCAATGTGACTGCACCCACTGATACCATCCCCCGCGGAGGCCCTGTTGCCTGAAGCCAAAGCGCTGGATATCTGAAGCCTCTGGATTCCAGCGAGCCGTCCCTGAGAGGCTTGGAATCATTCCAGGTTCGGCAAAGCCGACCAGCTTGCCTTCTCCATCGCGTAGTTCAATGCGCCAAAACCCATAAAAGCGCGTCCAATCTTCTGCGGGAGAGTAGGCACCCCACGGCGACATGTAGTCCTCGCCAAGCACCAGGTCCTCGGTCCCTCGATTCCAGATCTCAAAATCGACCGCCAGAATGCGTCTCACACCCGCCTTGACGCAGCCTTCCCGCGTGTCCTTGGAAAACGGGTCGAACTCTCGAACCTGCACACGAGAGCGCACGCTTTCTGCCGGTACCGCCAGATCGATATCATTGTCCGCGGCGACATCCTGCTCCCAAGCAAGAGTGAAGTCCCCAACTCCGCTCTCTGTGGAGAGGACCCCAATCACGTAAGTGGTCCTCAGAGCCGTGGGCAGAGTCACCGAAGGCCCTGAGCCCACGGCGGTGAGAACGCTGAAGTTCAACGGGTACCCCCGCTGCTCATAGACCACAATGCGACTGTCACTCGGTGCCCCTTTGAGGCGGAGCGTCAGGGGGCCGCGTACGAAGGGTTGGAAGCGATACCAGACGGAGACCGCATTAGGAATCTCGGACACCTGCGGCTCGGTGGCTTCACGAGTGGCGTCCCGAGTGGACAGCGCGATCTCACCGCTGCGTCCCGCAATGCCAATCGACGACTTCAAAGCGTCATTCGTCGGCGTGCTTCCGGCGTTCACTGCGGCTGAGAAAAGCAGGGCGAAACCAAGACAAGCAGCCTGCCAGGACACAGTTCCTATTGAAGTCCGATAAGAGCATGAGGCGGTGTATGACATTGGATCCTTCCAGGTTAATTTGATCGGCCAGTATGTCGCCGACCAACCAAAAGCATGTCAACGAAGGAATGATAAACTTTTGTTGATCATTCAAAATCCGGCAGCCTGTCGCCGCGATTCCTAAGGGATAGCTCAACACAGTTGACCTCCCTAGCTGGACTTGCGTCCGGTGGGGAAAAATTCCGACAGGATGCTAGGCGACTTTTGCCTTGAGTTTTCGGCCACCCAGATGGGCGCGATTTAGTTTTGGCAACACCGCATCGACTTGGCTCGACGCAACATCGACGAAGCTATGTCGCTCGCGCAGATCGATGTAGCCGACTCGATCTGACGCAATGCCGGTCTCGCCAAGAATGCAGCCTTTGATATCGCCTGGGGTGATTCCACCCTCAGTGCCGACACTGAGCCAGAGCCGCGTCATCTCTTCCGGGGTGCGACGGCTGGGAGGACGTGTTTCCAGTGGACGACGTTCCGGATAGCCCGGCCGAGGAGCGCGAGGGGATGCTTTTTCGCCTCCTATCGCCTCTCTGGGTGTCCGTTCCGGACGGTCCTCGGTGCGGCTTACCGGGCGCTCCAGCCGAGCGGGCTTGGCCGGGAAAGGTCTGCGTTCGGATCGGTCGGGCGGCGGAGTCGGACGCTCGCGGTAAGGCGCGCTGCGAGGGGGCGGAGCAGAAGCCGCAGGAGTGGGACGATCTGCGCTGCGCGGAGGGGTGGGACGCTCGAAGCGCTTGGGTCCCTCTGGTCGGCGCACTGCCGGACGGCTCTCCGCTGCGTCGAGCTGCACGGGAGCCTCAGCACCAGCCGGTGTGCTTACTGGAGCGGCGCTTCCGGACGGAATCGCCATTTTGCGCTCCGATTGCTTTTCCACCGCGACGGTGCCCACCAGATGGAATAACACATTGGCCAACTCCATTGAGTCGACTCCTTCCTCTAGCAATCCCTCAATCAGATGATCGTAGTGGCGAAAGTCGCCTGCTTTGAGCGCATCGCGGACCCGTTGCACAACCTGGCTCAGCTTTGCTTCTTCAATCTCCGTATGGGTGGGGATTTCGACGCGATGCATCCGCTGGCGGGTATAGCGCTCAATCTGGCGGATGAGGAAGACCTCCCGACCGCTCACGAACGAGACCGCTCTGCCGCTGCGTCCGGCGCGTCCGGTGCGACCTATGCGATGCACGTAATCCTCGCCGTCGTAAGGCAGGTCGTAGTTGAAGACCACCTGAATGTCGTCGACGTCGATTCCGCGCGCCGCCACATCCGTTGCCACCAAGAATTCCACTCCGCCACTGCGGAATTTCTTCATCACCCGATCACGAGCGCTCTGCGCCATGCCGCCATGAATGCAATCGGCGCCGTATCCGGCCGCGTTCATGTGCTCCGACAGCTCGTCCACCATCCTCTGGGTGTTACAGAAAACGATGCCACGGGTGTGGTTATGCAGATCGATCAGCCGTTCTAAAGCTTCCATCTTCCGACGACGATCCACCTCCACGTAAACCTGTTCGACGGTTGGGACGGTGAGTGCCTTGGCTTCGATGCGCACCCGGACCGCATCCCGGGTATAGCGGCTGATGAGGTCTTCGATCCCTCGCGGCACGGTAGCGGAAAACAAGACCGTTTGTCGCTCGGGCGGGACCGCCTTTAAGATGAACTCAATGTCATCTCGGAAGCCCATGTTCAGCATCTCATCCGCTTCATCCAGAATGACGATCCGGATGCGGTCCAGCTTGAGAGTTCCCCGGTTCATGTGATCCATCACCCGCCCCGGGGTGCCGATCACGATGTTGGCACCTGCGCGGAGCCCGGCGAATTGCCGGTCATAGCTCTGTCCGCCGTAAATCGGCAGAGGCCGGATACCGGGCTTGAAGTGCGCGAGTTTGTGGACCTCTTCACTGACCTGGACGGCGAGTTCGCGGGTGGGGCAGAGGATTAAAGCCTGAACCGACCGATCGGTCACATCCATCCGTTCGATCGCCGGGATGGCGAACGCTGCGGTTTTCCCCGAGCCGGTCTGAGATTGACCAACGATGTCGCGGCCCAGGAGCAATGGGGGCAGTGCCTCAGCCTGAATCGGCGCCGGCTGCTCGAATCCGAGCCGCGCGATCGCCTTCAACATTTCCGCCGACAGTCCGAAGTCCGTGAAGAGTTTTGAACTCATAAGGAATCAAACTATCGTGGGCGAGGGTGTCACGGCGATAATATTCCCCTTTAGACCGAAATCTCCCAGCCCTTGCGATACTCGGTGCGGACGTATTGATTGGCTTCCGGCGCGTTGGTGATCCTGAGCTTCCGTGCATCCCATTCGATGAGTTTTCCGGCTCTTAGCGCGACATTCCCCAACAAAACCGCCTCCGTCATGGGCCCGGCGTAATCGAAACTAGCCAGTGCTTTTCCCTCCCCTTTGCAGGCCGCGATCCATTCCAGGTGTTGTGCTGCATCGTTGTCTTTGTCGGCTCCTGGGAATTTGGGAAGTGTCTGAGAGATCTTTGAGAAGTCTTCCATCTTGGCTCCGGAGGTGAATCCTCCTTTACCCCAGTAGTTTGGCACAAAGAGAGTGTCCTTGGTACCGACGAAAATGTAACCATTTCCTGGAAGCGACGTTTGCTTGGCTAGGGCGGCATCTGGTTTTTTCCCCCCGTCGTACCAGACCAACTTGACAGGCCCTCGTTTGCCGCGTTTAGGGAACTGATAGTGGATGATCGACCATGCCGGAGCCGTCTCAGTGTTTACGCCTGAGGATTGGGCTTCGACCGATGAGGGATCCCTTAGATCGAGGGAGAAGAACGCGAGATCCATGTTATGGCATCCCATGTCTCCCAGCGCGCCGGTGCCGAAATCCCAGAATGCGCGCCATTTAAAAGGCACGCAGCCGTCGTGGAATGGGCGGTACGGGGCCGGCCCCAGCCACAGATCCCAGTCGAGAGTCTCCGGAACAGCCATTGCTTTCGGCCTCTCGATTCCTTGGGGCCAGATGGGGCGATCCGTCCAAATGTGGACCTCCTTCACCTCGCCGAGCACACCGGCTCGGATCAGCTCCACCAGGCGTCGCGAGTCGGTTTGCGAGTGTCCTTGATTGCCCATCTGGGTCACGACCTTCTTGTCTCGTGCGAGTTTGGTGAGCGTACGGGCTTCCCAGATGGTGTGGGTGAGCGGTTTCTGACAGTAGACGTGTTTACCGAGTCGCAGAGCGTGAACTGCCGCATGAAAATGGGTGTGATCCGGAGTGGAGATCGTGACCGCATCGATGTTCTTCGCTTCTTTCTCCAGCAGAATTCGGAAATCTTTGAATTGTCGCGCTTGCGGAAATGCTTTGAACGTCCCGGCTGCGTTGTGTTGATCCACGTCGCAGAGGGCGACAATGTTCTCAGCGGCGCAGTAGTTGATATCGACGCTCCCTTTCCCGCCCGCGCCGATGGCTGCGATGTTCAATCGGTTGTTCGCCCCCAAAACATTCCTCGCTGAAACGAAGGGAAACGCGGCGGCGATAAAGGCTGAGTCACGCAGAAAACGACGTCGGCTGGTGGTGAGTGGGGAAGGAGGATAGGTCATGAACGATGTCTACCAAGAGTCAGCGGACCTGGCAACAAGCGGGTAGCGTTTCGTCGAGCCCGTTTCCTGAGCTCCGGCCGGTTTGCCGTCCGGTTCAGCATTCCGCACTCGCGGTGCCAGAGGTTGGATGCAAGTTCCACGTTGCATCCGATTCATTCGAATCCCC
>JAYTTC010000289.1:0-6759 GCA_043745255.1 Verrucomicrobiales bacterium | reverse complement strand
AACACTCTCGTCATCGCCGACGCGGCGTTCCCTTTCTGGCCCGACCTCGAGACGGTGGATCTTTCGCTAATTCGAGGGATTCCCACGGTGTTGGAAGTGGTGTCCGCTCTCTTGCTGAACTGGAAGTGCGGCGAGATTCAGATGGCCGAGGAATTCAAAACCCACAACTCAGTCGCCACTCGCAATGCCTTCCGACGCTCCTGCGGCAAGGTCAAGATGAGCTTTGAACCTCATCTCGAGTTCAAGAAGCGAGTTCCCCATGCCATTGGCCTCATCCGCACCGGAGACACCACTGCCTACGGAAATATGATTTTAGTTTCGGTGTAGTGTTCCTGTTCAGTCGATGAGCGCTCCCTTTCCTGTGGCGGTCACGGTGTCGATGGTTCCCGAGGCCAAGGGCGGACCCTTCGTGTTTTGGGAGGGTCTATCTGCTTCACTCGCCAAGGCGGCGGGGATGGGGTTCGACGCGGTGGAAGTATTTCCCAGTTCGGCTGAAGATCTGGATGCCCGTGAACTCAAGCAGTTGCTCGAGCTGCATCGCTTGAAGCTGGCGGCCATGGGAACAGGTGCCGGATGGATCCGAAACAAGCTTCGGCTTACCGATCCCGATCCCACGGTACGGGGCCGAGCCCGCCAGTTTATCGCCGCCATCGTGGACGTGGCGGGGAAACTTGGAGCTCCGGCGATCATCGGCTCGATGCAAGGTCGGGTGGAGTTGGGGGTGACCCGCGATCAGGCATTGGCGTGGACTGCGGAGGCGCTGGAGCAGTTGGGACCCTGCGCGAATGTCTACCAGGTGCCGCTGTTGCTCGAGCCATTGAATCGTTACGAGACCAATTTGTTTAACACCGTCGACGACACGCTCGCTTTTCTCTCCACGCTCCGCACGCGCAATGTGAAGCTGCTTTGCGATTGTTTCCATATGAACATCGAGGAGGTTTCTATCGCGGACGCCCTTCGCAGGGCGGGGGATCGGGTGGGGCATGTCCACTGGGCGGATAGCAATCGTCGAGCGGTTGGCTTGGGTCACACCGACTTCGGCCAAGTGGCTCAAGCACTGCGCGAGATTCAGTATGCCGGGTACCTCTCTGCAGAAGTACTCCCTTTGCCGGACTCTGAAACCGCCGCGCAACAAACCTTGAAGTCCGTCCGATTGCTGAAGACGGATTCCTGAACCTCCGCCTTCTTCCCTAACTATTGCACGCAAAACTTCTCTCCTGTATGTTTGGCCCCCTATGACATTGACCGAAAAAATTCTCGCCCGCGCCGCCGGCAAAAGCACCGTCTCTGCCGGGGACAATATTTGGGTCAATGCGGACGTTCTGATGACGCATGACGTCTGTGGGCCTGGCACCATCGGAGTCTTCAAGCGCGAGTTCGGAAAGACCGCCAAGGTCTGGGATCGCCAGCGGGTGGTCATCATTCCCGATCACTACATCTTCACCGCGGATTCGAAATCGAATCGCAATGTGGACATCCTTCGCGAGTTCGTTCGTGAACAGGAGTTGCCCTATTTCTACGACGTCATTGATGATCCGAACGGCAGCTGGCACTTCGACGCCACCCAAGGGTTGCTCAAGCGCCAGTATGGTTCCCAATATGCTGGGGTCTGTCACACTGCGCTTCCTCAGAAAGGACACACTCGTCCTGGTGAGATTTTGTTCGGCACGGACTCTCACACCTGCATGGCGGGCGCGTTCAATCAATTCGCCACCGGCATCGGCAACACCGACGCGGCCTTCGTGCTCGGCACCGGCAAATTGCTGATCAAGGTTCCAGAGACGATGCATTTCCGGCTCGAAGGGAAGCTCCAGCCTGGAGTGATGGCCAAGGACGTGATCCTCCACGCCATCGGCGAGATCGGATTTGATGGCGCGACCTACCGAGCCATGCAGTTCGATGGTTCCGCAGTCGCAAGTCTTTCTTTGGACGATCGAATGACCATCGCGAACATGGCTATCGAGGCCGGCGGCAAGAACGGCATCTTCGAATTCGACGCGCGCACCCAGGAGTACGTGGACGCGCGAGTGAAGCTCAATGGAACCAAGAGCAGCTATGAGCCCGTCGAGGTGGACAAGCACCAGAAGTTCGTTTTCGAGATGACTCTCGATCTCTCCACGCTCCAGCCTACGGTCGCATGCCATCCGGATCCCGGTCAGCGCAAGAGCGCCAGGGAGCTTTCTTCCATCAAGCTGGATCGCGCCTACATGGGGTCGTGCACCGGCGGAAAGACCAGTGACTTCGTCGAGTTCGCTCGGATTCTCCGAGATCGACGCGTCGCCATCGACACCTTCGGCGTCCCCGCAACCCCCGAAATCGTTCATGATCTCCAGGTCACTCGATGGGGGGATAAGACCATCTGGCAGATTCTCGTGGATGCTGGAGTTCAAATGACCGAGAACGCCGGCTGCTCTGCCTGCCTCGGAGGCCCCGTGGACACCTTCGGGCGTATGAATACCCCTCTGAAGTGCATCAGCGCGACGAACCGCAACTTCCCAGGTCGAATGGGGCATAAGGAATCTCAAGTGTTCCTAGCTTCACCCGCCACGGTGGCGGCGAGTGCTCTCGCAGGACATATCGCGGATCCGCGCGATTACCTCCGCTGAGTCGTTTGCTTGTCAGTCCATTCATCGGCCCGTGAAATCGCCCCTACGCCATTTCACGGGCCAGCCGATCACAGGAATGTCAGTTGCGTCCGGAGTCGAGGGCTGTTCGGTTGAGTTCGAGCGAACTCCCTTCTGAAATGCGGGCTAAATCATGGAAAGATCCAAAATTGACTCGTTCCTCGAACGGCTGATCTGGTTTCTCGTGATCGCCGTGCTGATCGTTGGCCCGCTCTCGACCGGGCTGGTGCGACCCCGGGATTTCGTCCTGGCTGAATGGCTGACCATCGGGGCGGTGGGTGTCTGGATTCTCCGCATCTGGTTCAATTTTCAGTACCGTGTTCTGTGTCCCCCCGTTTGCTACCTGGCGGTGGCCTTTGTCGGCTACGCGCTCTGGCGCTATACCCAGGCCCCGATCGAGTATGTGGCTCGGCAGGAACTCAGTCGGGTGATGGTCTATGCCGCGATCTTTTTCCTAATCGTCAACAATCTGCAGCGACAGGAGGCAACTCAGTGGGTTTCCATGGTGCTGATCTTCCTCGCCATGGCGATCTGCTTTTACGCGGTCTATCAGTTCCTCATCAAGTCCGAGAAAGTATGGAGTTTTACCCGGCCTCCCGGCTACGAAGGCAGGGCCTCCGGTACCTACATCAATCCGAACCACCTGGCAGGCTTCCTGGAAATGGTCCTCCCTCTCGCGCTTGCTCTTACTCTTGCAGGACGCTTCAGCGTTTTGGCCAAAGTGCTGATCGGATATGCCGGTCTGGCGATTCTCGCGGGGCTGGCATTGACCATTTCTCGAGGAGGTTGGGTGGCAGCGGTGGTGGGGATCGGCTTCCTCTTTGTTTTCATTCTGTTTCAGCAGAAGGACAGCTGGCTTCCTGCGATTGTGGGTGCGGCGTTTCTGGCCTGCGCGGCACTGGGGCTCTACGCGGTGGCAAAACAAGCCGATGCGCGTCACAACCGACTCTCAGAGGTGCGTCGTAATTACGATGTGCGATTCAAACTGTGGCCGGCTGCCGTCTCCGTCTGGAAGGATCATCTGTGGTTGGGTGGGGGACCCGATCACTTCGATTACTACTTTCGCAAATATCGCGAACCTTCGGATCAGTTGGTGGGTCGCCCTGGGCGCGCCCACAATGACTATCTCAACACACTCGCTGACTGGGGCATCGTCGGTACCAGCCTGATCGCGTCCGCCTTCGGACTGGTGGCTTGGGGATTTATTTGCGGATGGAAGTATTTGCAGCGATCCGGCAACGATATTGGAGGGAACCGCCAGAGTACCCGAGCGGCGATCGCGGTGGGATCAGCCGCCGGATTGGTCGCCATATTGGCTCACTCCTGCATCGACTTCAACATGCACATCCCCGCTAACGCCATTACTGCGGTCTCGCTGATGGCGATACTGACCGGGCACCTGCGCTTCTCGACGGAACGTTACTGGTGGAGTAGTGCGGTTTGGGTCCGATTGCTGTTCACCTTGCCGTGGATCGCCTGGAGCGTCTTCATGAGTCAGCACGCTCTTCAACTCACTCGGGAAGCTCGGGAGCTCGCGGCGGTGGAAGCGATCAAGGTGGAAGATTCGAATCGCCTGGAGCATCTGAGGAAAGCATTCGGCGTGGACGATCGAAATTTCAAGACCGCCTATGATATCGGAATGCACTTCTGGCGGGAGGCGGGGGAGGGGGCCTCGGGCTATGAAGAGGTTTCCAAGCAGGCCATCGAATGGTTTGCGCGCGCCAGTGCACTGAATCCTTTGGATCCAAACTCCCTCATTCAATATGGCATGTGCCTCGATTGGTTGGATAGGTTTCCGGAGGCCAAGCCCTACTTCGAGAAAGCCCTGGCTCTGGACCCGAATGGATTTAACACCGTGGGACACATGGGATGGCATTACTTCCAAACCGGGGAGTATTTAGAGGCCAAGAAATGGTTCGAGAAATCCCAGGGTCTCTACTGGCAGACAAACCCTCTGGCTTACACCTATTTGAAGATCATCGAGCGAAAGCTCGCCGAGCCCAAGCCCGCCTCACCCTGAGCGAGGCCGAGGAGATTGTCGCGGAGGATAAAAACTTCATCACTTGATGGCTTGATCCCACAACCGTCCGACCTCTAAATTTCCGCCGTGTCGCCATCGCAGGATAATGATCCCGTTGCAGCCGACGAACTCCCCGAGGAGATCGCCTGGTTCTGCCTGCGCACGCATCCCAAGCACGAGCACATCGCGGCGGCCCATCTGCGACGCTATGAGCACGTCGAGGTGCTCAACCCCAGGGTGCGATACCCGCGTTCGACTCGATCCGGTAAAATCGTGGTCACCGAGGCTCTGTTTCCGAACTATCTCTTCGCTCGCTTCAATTGGAAAACCTCGTTGAATCGAATCCACTACGCTCCTGGAGTGGGAGGAATTGTTCATTTTGGCAACCGATGGCCGACCATTCCTCATTCCGTGATTGAGCAGCTGCGGCAGCTGCTGGGGACCGAAGAGGTTCACGAGATCAGTGAGGAGGTTGGTGCGGGAGACGAGGTGGAGATATCCGGCGGTGCGTTTCATGGACTGAGAGCGGTGGTCACGCGCATCATGCCTGGGCGCGATCGCGTGACCGTGCTGCTTGATTTTCTCGGTAGACAGACAGCGGTGGAAGTCCAGAGCAGTTCGATCGTCCATTCTGGGATTCGGCGTTGACCTGATCTCGGGAGGTCTTCACTGTTCGCGGATTAGTCTGCCGGATGCATCCGTAGCTCAACTGGATAGAGCTTCTGACTTCGGATCAGAAGGTTATAGGTTCAAATCCTATCGGATGCACCACTCCACCAAGTGTTCGCGTTGGTTTCCTCTCTGAGCTTTCCCATTTTTTGGCCTTTGGATACAGCTTTGGATACGGTTTTCCATCGTGCTTTGTCATGCAGGGTCTCAGAATACGTCCAGCAACAAGCTGCAACAGGGATCTGGTGGGTTTTCCATCGGTTCTCGACGTGTCATGGGTCGCGTTGAAAACGATGCCGTGGGTGTGGAGATGGGGGTCCAGAGCCCGGGAGGTATCATGGGTAAAGAGGGCGGCCTCGAAGTTTCCTGTCACCCGATCTGTATCCTGGCCGTGCACTCGAACCCGCGTGCCGGCTAAGGCCTCGAATTCCTTGAGCGCGAATCTTGGTGCTCTCAGAGGCGGATGGAATCCTCCTGAGCAATCTTTCCTGCAAGACCCACTTTCTCCGCGCCGAACCCGATCCCGTCACCTGCGACACGTTGGTCATGACCGTAGTAGTCGCCGACCTTCAGGTGCTCCTCGAAGTAGCCCTGGGCGTTCTTGAGACTGTACCGAGTCTTCGCCGTGACGACGCCGCCACTCTACGCGCCAACGGAGATCTGGGTGCGTAGCGCATACGCAAAGCGCTCGTCCCCTTCCGAAGGGTAAGGTCGGGTCTTCTGAATCGTGAGGTTACGGTGGACCGGAAAACCAAGGCCGCGCTAGATCATGCAGCCCAAATCGAGAGGCTCGAAAACCCACTTTTACACTTTAGGCTGATCAACTTGTCCTGCGGCGAGGGCGGAACGCGTGTTTAAAGGATGTTGGTGCTAAGGTCGTGGGCGGTTAGGGTCGCAGTGAAGTCCATGGCATTGGTGTATACGGTCTTATCATGTTCCCTGTGCTCGAGGGAGTCTACCTCCTGCTTCATGAGTCTGAACTGTATATTATCCTCTGCCCTAGTCGCGATCGCTAGGAGCAACAAGGAGATGGCAAAAGTGCTGGTGGATATTATTTTGGAGACGAGTCTTGAAGCCATTCGATTCCTTCCCGCGAGCCGTGAATACCAGTGGGCCACCTTTGGTGTCGTGCCGGGCGAGGAGCGCTTTCGGCGCCGCGCCGACCTTGAGGAGTATTGCGTCCGCGAAACCGAGGGAGTGATCTGGATCTCCGACGATCCTCGGAAGGCCTGCCGCAGTGGCCGGTGAAATAAAGCGAGGCATGGCGAGGCGAGATGAGGCTGCACCCGGCAGCTGTTTGAAACCATGAACGCAACACCCCAAGCCACCCGATGGACCGAGGCGGAGTCGTTCCAGAATCGGAAGCGAGGGGATGATTTCCGCACGGTGGAGTTCCTCCAGGTGGAGGCTCCTGAGCTTGAGAAGAGCCGGATACTTACCCTTATG
>JAYTTC010000288.1:0-6794 GCA_043745255.1 Verrucomicrobiales bacterium | reverse complement strand
TGACAAACAGGGTTTTCTTTCCCATTGGCAGGGTCTGTACGAAGTGGCGCCCGTCGCCGCGCCCGAGGCGATTCAGAAAGATACTGCGGAGAGCCTGCTCCGGAAATTAGTGGAACTGAACGATCCCACCTATCTCCCGGCCAGCTACATCCTGGCGGTGATATTGGAGCGGAAGAGAATCCTTCGAGTGAAAGAGCAGATACGCTTCGAGGGGCGGCGCACTTTCATCTACGAACAACCGAAGACCGGCGACCTCTTCACCATTCCCGATCCGGATCTTCAGCTCGACCAACTTGAGGCCGTGCAGCGACAGGTGGGCAGCCTGTTGGAACATGGCTTGAACCCGGCCGCCGCGTTGTCCAATCCCATCCCTTCGGAAACGGTGCTCATTGCGTGTGCACCGGAAAAATCAGTTGAAGCCACCGCCACCCCAGCTGAGGCCTAGCATCCCAACTTTACCGTGGCCGACCTCGCCGAACTTCAGCGCAAGCTCGCTTACACATTTCAGCGACTGGAATTCCTCTCCCTCGCACTCACGCATCCTTCGGTGGCGCATGACTCGGCCGGGAGTGCTCAGCATAATCAGCGGATGGAATTTCTCGGCGACTCGGTGCTGGGATTGGTTATTACCAACGAGTTGTATGCCAAGTTTGCCGGTTTCGGGGAAGGCCCGCTTACCAAGGCTCGCGCTCAATTGGTCAACCGCCGTACGCTCGCGAGCCAGGCCCGTCGGCTCAGTCTCGGCGATTATCTTATCCTGAGTCGCGGCGAGGAGTTGAGTGGGGGACGGACTCGACAGTCCGCGTTGGCGGATGCGTTCGAAGCGGTGGCAGGTGCAATCTTCATTGATGGGGGGTACGAAGCGGCACGCGATTTCATTCTACGGTGTTTTCACGATGGATTCGGGGAGCTGAACGAGATTCCCAACCTCGATAATCCGAAGGGGGAACTGCAAGAAACGCTCCAGGCCCATTCCAACCAGCCGCCGGAATACGAGCTCACGTCGGTCAGCGGCCCTGACCATGATCGATTGTTTGAATGTCGCGTGAAGCACACCGGACTGGAATTAGGCCGTGGATTGGGAAAGAGCAAGAAGGAGGCGGAGAGCATGGCGGCGTTGGCGGCCCTCAAATCGCTGAAAGAGCCCGGCGAGTCGGCCGACGAAGCGTAGCAGTCTATCGTTCGCTTTTTGATTTGGGGTTTTCCCCCGGCTTCACTACCTTACCCTTATGTACAGTCCAGCGGATCTATTCGATCTTAAGCAAACGTCGCATGCGTCGCTCTTTGATGGCTGCACCTATGCCTGGGAAGCACTGCCAAAGATCTCTGCGTATCTGAAAGCGAATCTCAAGCCGGGGCTTCACAACCGCTGCGAGGGGGATGCCTTCATTGGCGATGATGTCTTTATTGGGGAAGGGACGGTTGTTGAGGATGGTGTGATGATCAAGGGTCCGGCGATCATCGGTCGAAACTGCCAGATTCGTCACAACGCGTATCTGCGAGAAGACGTCATCATTGGCGACGACTGTGTGGTGGGGAATTCCTGCGAGCTCAAGAACACCGTGCTGTTCAACGGATGCACGGTCCCTCACTTCAACTATGTGGGCGACTCAATCCTTGGCCACAAGGCTCATCTCGGTGCCGGGGTGAAAATTTCTAATGTGAAGCTGGTTCCTGGAAATGTGTTTATTGGGATCGACGGCACTCCGCACGACACCGGTCTACGCAAGTTCGGAGCACTGATCGGAGATCACGTGGACGTGGGGTGCAATGCGGTTCTCAGTCCGGGGACGATCATCGGACGCGGTTCGGTGATTTATCCGAACATTCACTGGAGGAGTGTTCTCCCGGCGAACATGATCGTGAAAAATCAGGCGGCCTATGAGGTCGTCGTCCGTCGTCCGCGCGAAAACTAAGCGCACGACCGGGCCCGAGTATTCGGCCATGATCAGTCTCCATGACCCCCTTCCAGCACCGACCAGTGAAGATCTGGTGCAACAGGTGGAGTCTATCTTTTCAGCCACCGGGCTGATGTCCCAGGATTCAAACTTCGAATACCGACCCCAGCAGCAGCAGATGGCAGTGGCAGTGGCCCGCGCGCTGGTAACTCGCAGCCATCTCGCCGTTGAGGCAGGGACGGGCGTTGGAAAAAGCCTCGCCTATCTCGTTCCCTCCATCCTCTTCGCGGTGTCGCAGCGAAAGAAAGCAGTCATTTGCACCCACACCATCAATCTCCAAGAGCAACTAACTCAGAAGGATCTTCCACTGCTGCAGCGCTTCCTGCCGGTGCCCTTTCAGCATGCCATGCTGAAAGGGCGCTCGAATTACCTCTGCCTCCGCCGTCTTCAAAAAGCGCTCAAAGAGTCTCAGAGCCTGTTCACATCCCCGGAAGCGGCCGAGCTTCAACGAATCAAGGAGTGGTCACAACGGACGAAGGATGGGAGCCTTTCGGACTTCGAGATCGAGCCTGATGAAAAGGTATGGTCCTCGGTCTGCTCGGAGCGGGGGCTCTGTTCTCCAAAGACCTGCGGTCACAGTTCGGATTTCTCCAAAGACCACGGTGTTTGTTTTTTTCAACGAGCGCGCAGCAGGATCTTGAGTGCCGACGTGCTGGTGTTGAACCACACTCTATTCTTCACCTTGCTCGCCGGGAGCGAAGAACCGAAGGGCGGTATTCTCTTCAAGAACGACTTCGTTATTTTCGACGAGGCCCACACCGTCGAGAGCACCGCGTCCCGACATGTAGGCCTCAGTGTTTCCAGCGGGCAAATCCGCTTTTCGCTCAATCGACTCTTCAATCCGAAATCAGAAAAAGGACTTCTCACCACCCTTCGAAAGGGGAAGGCCACCGATAAAGTCAGCACCTTGCTGAAAGCCAGCGAACTGTTCTTCCAGGAGGTGGAAGACGCGTGCAGCACGCTCGCCGAGCGCTCGCGCGCACAGGATGGAGCCGGCGGAGACGAGCCCTCGCGAGAAGCGACCCGAAGGCGGCCCTGGTCGGAGCTTAGGATTCGCCAGCCCGAACTCGTCCCCGACACCCTCACGCTTGGAATACAGACTCTCCGCGAGAACCTCGTGAATCTGATCGAGACCTCGAATGACTCGGAAATCGGCCAGGAGCTCACCGAATGCAATCGCCGCTTGAGCGAACTCCGGGAGGACGTGGCCACCTTCCTCAGCCAGTCTGCTGAGAACTGCGTTTACTGGGTGGAACGAAGCGGACGCCATCAGAACAATCTTACGCTCAATGCGGCGCCCATCGACGTCGCTGAGTTTCTTCGCAAACGACTGTTTGAGAGCGACACCACGGTCGTCATGACCAGCGCGACGTTGGGAGTCTCGGACAAGCTCCTGCCGCAGTCCAAGAAGACGGAGACGAGTCCGGCTCCCGACCGCACTGCATCGGCAAAATCCCGGTCGCGATCCACCGCCTCTCCGCTGAGCTATTTCGCCAGCCGCGTTGGCGCAGAGTCCGCCACATTGCTTCAAGTGGGCTCTCCTTTCGACTACCAGCGCCAGATGAAGCTCTTCGTGGTGGGAAAAATGCCGGACCCGCGCGACCCCGGCTATCGCGATGCCCTGATTCACTGGCTGAAATACTTCATCCAGCTGACCCACGGCAAAGCCATCGCTCTATTTACCAACACTCGCCTGATGCAGGAACTGGGGGAGGCGATGGAACCCTTCTTCAATGAAATCGGAATTGAGTGCTTTGTTCAGGGTACGGGCATCCCGCGCTCTGCGATGCTCGACAAATTCAAAGCCGACATCAATTCGGTTCTGTTTGGCACCGACAGTTTCTGGCAAGGCGTGGATGTGCCCGGCGAGTCCCTCTCAAGCGTGATCATCACCCGACTTCCGTTTGCTGTTCCGGATCATCCTCTCATCGAGGCGCGACTGGAGGCGATCGAAGCTCGGGGCGGAAATTCCTTCGCTGAGTTTTCGCTTCCGGAGGCGATTCTCAAGTTTCGCCAGGGAGTGGGTCGGCTGATTCGCTCCAAGACCGATCAGGGCATCGTGGTGGTCCTGGACAATCGACTGCTGGTGAAGCGCTACGGTCAGGCCTTCTTGGACGCGGTTCCCAAGTGTCCTGTCGAGATCGTCTAGGGTACTATCGCGAGGGGAGGCCGAGATCCAACCAACTGTTTCCTCCGGCTCCCTGGAACACCCGGAATGCTCCGGGACCCAGAACACGGCTCATTGCACGGGAGGTCTCCTCCGACATTTTCCGCAAAGCTTCATCGCGTTGATCGTCCTCGAGATTGGGATCCTCGTGCAGTTGTAGCGCCTGCGCCTCTGCGGCATGCAAGAAACCGTAGGCTTGGTCCGTGATCGCGGCAGGAAGACCGAAGCGGTCTCCCAAACGGTTGAGCGTCTGAAAGGCCGGCTCCTGAAGTTTCTCATACTTTCCATACCGTTCTTCTCCCAGGATCCGTTTGAGCTCCGCGTTCAGCACTTCCTGCATGTCTCCCTTGAGGGTTGAGTCCCCATTTGATTTCAGCTGGGCGGTGGCTTGGTCGTAACCGCCTCGGAGCTGAAATATCTTTCGGAACTCCTCTTCCGTCGGCTCGAATCCATTCAACTGGGAGCGCAGATCAGCGCTCAGAGGAGAGTGCCGCAGTTGGTAATCCTCGAATTCCTCAGGGGAGAGAATTGCTTTTAGCTCCTGTTCCTCGTCTCGTTCCATTCGGCGGATCCCTTCGTCGTCGGCCTCAGACCAGATCCCACTCGCCGCATCATGCAGCTCCGCTTCTCTCAACCGGTAGCGCCCACGGACGGCGAGGACCCCGGCGCGCTTTTCCTCGGGAAGAAAACCAAGATCGAATGGCCGAGCCGGAGCCTGGTTGGCGAATTTATCCAACTCTCCCTCCAGATCCACTTCCAGCAATTGTTTGATCAGGTTGCGCTGCTCAAGTTCCAGAGCCTTCAGCGCTTGTTGGGTCGACCGATCCCAGGGATTCTCGGTTTTCCAAAAAGGACCCGATCGAGTGTCGCTAAACAGCGCGGCGCGGCGGTTGGCGTAGAGCTTGGCAACATCGGCGATAATGATGTCTCGGATCGTTTCCTCAGGGCACCCCACCGATCGGAGATTCTCTATGTAGAGGGGATAATTGGTGGACTCAAGCGAAGACCAGCGGAATCCAGAGGGTCGAACGAAGTAGTTGGTGGAACCGAATTTTCGAACTGCCACCCGAGTGATCACGTTGGTCTGGATCGCCACCCCCGAGCCCCCGACCGCTGCGAAGAAGGGCTCCCTGACGAGCAGATACACCACTCCAGCCAGCAGGCTGACGATGATGAGGATCAGCCCCGAGATGACGCTGCGCGCATTCATGGGTTCAGCCGCCCCCTTAAGAGGTATCCTCTCACCCCATTCTGATCAGTGGCGACACGCATAGAGTTTCAATGGGCTACGAGTCCTGCAGAAGAGTTCGTTGCCAGTTCATGAGCTCGATGGAGGCCTCATCCCAATCCTGTGAGAGTGAGGTCAGAGTCGCCCGGCTCGCGATGAGCGTGGGATCGATCTCCAGCTCGGTCGCGCACTGGTTGCGTCGCTTTTCCAACTCCACGTAACGGCGCTTGCTCTGCTCGCTGGGAGGCATAGTTCGAACACGAATGACCGGGGGAAGCAACCCGGCCTTGCGCCCCTGCGCGACGGCTTCCAACACGCCGCGCTGTCGTCGGGAGGTGAGATGACGTGGCAGGAGCTCCTCGACAGAACGCTGCGGGTCGATCGAGGCCGAAGCCACCTCGATGACCAACTCGGAGGACAGAATAAAATACGGAGGACGGTTGGCCGCGATCGCCTCCGCCTCTCTCCAGAGCCACAGCTCGCGCAAAACCGCAAGGCCGCGTGGAGGGAGGTGACGACTTCCTTTGATCCTCCAGACGTAATCGGGATCAGGCCGAGGAACATGAGAATTTTCAGTGATGAGGCGCTGGCAAAGTTCCTGGTGCCACTCCAGACGTCCTTTGCTCTTCAACTGCTCACGCAGCAGGTCCGACAACGCCCTCAAGTAGGCGGTATCGTTCAGCGCGTATTCCTCCATCCGGGGCGTGAGGGGCCGTCGAGCCCAGTTGGCTTTCTGCGGGCCTTTCTCAAGGGTAATTCCCAAGAATCGATGTACCAAGTTGATCAACCCAAACTCCCGAATCCCGAGTAACCTCGCCCCCAGCATGGTGTCAAAGAGACGGGAAGGAACAAAATCGAGGTCTTTACGCAGCATCCGCAAATCATAATCCCCGCCATGAAGGATTATCTCCTGCGCTTTCAATTGTTTGAGCAATGGGGCTAGGTCGAATTCAGCCAGGGGATCAATCAAATGGTTCCCCGAAGGAAGCCCGATCTGCAACAGACAGAGCTTTTCGGGGTAGGCATGCAGGCTGTCAGCTTCCGTGTCGATCGCGACCCATGAAGCTGCCTGCAAGGATGGCAACCACTCTGCCAACCGCGCCGCATTATTAATCACGACCCGCACTGTAGAGGAGACTTTGGCTCGGGGTGAAGACAGAAGCCGCAGATTTTCATGATTTTCGAGAGAATCCTTTCGCTCGGGTCCGGAACCGTACGGAACAATTTGCCGACTGGCTGAGAGTAGGCCCCTCCAGTCGCCGGCCGTTCTCATTTTTGATTCTGGATTTGCGCTTTAAATTCCAAGACAGCGACTTGCGGCCGAGGGGTGCAATTAAAAGAAGGTGAGATCTGGATCCTTGGAGAAAGCCTGAATGGGTCGCTGCGTGAGCGCGCCGCCCACTTCAGCGGCCGCGATGTCCCGACAGAAATAGGTTCTCGG
>JAYTTC010000287.1:0-6802 GCA_043745255.1 Verrucomicrobiales bacterium | reverse complement strand
CCGATCTGGTCGGCGTTAATCTCACCTTCGATGACTCCGCCGCGACTTCCCTTCCGGACGCCACCCTCATCACCAGCGGAACCTACAAGCCCACCAGTTACGAGGCAGGGGATGTTTTCCCAGCCCCGGCCCCCGCAGGACCCTATGAAACCACGTTCGCTTCCTTGATCGGTGCCAACCCGAATGGGACTTGGTCTCTGTACGTGCTGGATGATGCCGTCGGCGATGCCGGTTCTCTCGCCGGGGGTTGGAGCCTCACTCTGGTGACTGGAGTCAACAGCAACCCGACCCTCAGCGCGGTACCCAATCAGGGAACGACGAAAAATGTGCCGACCAGCGTGTTGAATTTTACCGTCGGAGATCCTGAGACAGCAGCGGTCAACCTGGCAGTAGCTGGGCTCTCCTCGGATCAGGTCCTGCTCCCCAATGCCAACATTGTACTGGGAGGCAGCGGATCGACGCGTTCCGTGACCCTGACCCCTGGGCTCGGGCAAATCGGCACCGCCACCGTCACCCTCAAGGTGAGTGACGGGGATGGCGGATCAGCCATTAGCGCGTTTCAGCTGAACGTGACCAACAACATTGGGCCCCAAAGCGTCTCGAACGGGGTCGCGATCACCATTCCAAGCATGGGCAATGCATCCTCCTATCCCTCCACCATCGCGGTCTCAGGTCTCTCCGGAAACATTACAAAAGTGACTGTCACGCTGCAGACGGTCAGCCACACCTGGCCCGACGATATAAACGTGCTGTTGGTGGGACCCACCGGACAGAAAGCACTGCTTATGGCCAACGTGGGTGGAAGCGCCGACGCGGTGAACTTGAATCTCACCTTTGACGACACTGCCGCCACTTCGCTGCCGGACGAAACGGTCCTCAGCGGGGGCACTTTTAAGCCCACAGTCTACGGATCCGCAGCCTCCTTTCTCTCCCCTGCCCCGGCCGGCCCATATGGCACCTCGTTGGCAGCGTTCGCCGGAACCAATCCGAATGGAACCTGGTCATTGTATGTTGTGGACGATTCGGCGATCGACGGAGGATCCATAACGGGTGGCTGGAGCCTCACCTTCGATCCTCTCAGCGCACCGCCTCCTCCGCAGTCTGCAAAACTCAGCGGCAACGGCCTTGCCTCGACTCCTTCCGGAAACAAGGCAACTTCCTGCCTTGAGGCACCGCCTTCGTTCCTCTCCGTGACACCACTGCCTCTGGGCCAGGTCCGGTTGGTAATCCAGGGTGGTGCGGGCAACGCATTCTCAGTCGAGGAATCGACCGATCTCCGAACGTGGAACGAACGCTTTCACGGCAGCTTCGAGCAAAGCAGTCTGGAATTTCTAGATGAGGTGCAAGGTCAGCACGCCGCGAAGTTCTACCGCGTGAAATGTCGACCCTAGCAGCCGTCGCGGCGATTCCTAAGGGATGGCTCAGCACAGTCGACCTCCCTAGCTGGACTTACTCCGGTGGGTATACTCCGACAGGCTGATAGCCTATCTCTCTGCCGCGAGCCGAGAGAGATCGGCGACGATGCGGTCATTGTCCCAGATCAGAGTGTGATAGGAGCGAACCCATCGGCTTCTCGCATCGAAAAGAAACAGTTGGATCCCGTGGATGTTCACGTCACCTCGATTGAAATTAACCGCCACTTGGAGATCGCGGAAAAGTTCAAGTTTCTGACCGGGATCGGGTCGAACGACCCAAGTGCTCTGGCCCGGTTGGATCCCGTGATCTAGAGCGAACTCCTTAAGTCGAGCGCAGGAATCGCCCTCGGGATCGTACGACATCAATATCAGCCCTGCCTTTTCAGAAAGCCCACAACTCGCCATCTTCTTTTGAAGTTCGCCGAAAGTGAACGCGACCCTGGGACATTTGTTTGAATTCTGGCACCGGGTGTAAAGAAAACTCACCGCGAACGGCTTGCCGAGCCAGGGATGTTGGGAGAGAGAGCGGCCGTCCTGGTCCTCCATCCGATACCGAACAGGAAACAACCTGCTGCGCTGCCCGGGTTCTAGCCAGGGAGTCATCGAGAGCGCCTCGAGCGTCGACTCCGATCTGCCGACGGCGGCAGGCTGCCGGGCATGGGACGAGGCCTCGAGATCCCCGTTCCTCCTCTCCGGACTAACACAGCCCTGAGAACACAAAACAGCACACCACGCGCAGAGAGCCAAGATCTGGACCCGCAGAGGCATGCCGTCCTGAAGGTCGGCGGTCCGCATGATCATCGTTGGATCGCAGCCAGCGCTCTGCGGGCCTCTTCCTGCACGTTGGGCAAGCGGTAAAGGCGTCCCGCCCCGTCCAGGGAAATGCCCGGCTTCTTGAGCAACGCCTCCAAATAAGGGACTGCTTCAATTGCATCCGGACCGATCCGGGAAAGAGCGCGCAATGCCTCAGTCATGCAGTTGGTATACTCTCCATTCGAGCTCCGGTGGGAATTAAAGGTCTCAAAAGTGATGAAGTCATCTCGCACCTCACCCTTCAGGATCCGAAGCAAAAAAGGAACCACCACTCTCGCTTCCGGGCCAAGAGCCCCCGCCGCACGAGAGGCGGAAGCAAACATATACGCGTAAGCCAGAGTCGCGTCAGCGTTCGCCAGGCCGTCCAACACGAACGGCAGCGTCTGCTTGGGAATGCCAATTTCAGCCAATGTCGCCAGTATGAAACCGCGTAGATGATGGACCACCACCTTGTTCCGATTTCGAAGCAAGGGAGAACTCTCCGGCAGCAAAGCCACGAGAGTCTCCGAGGCTGAACGGGCTCCAGGCCCAATGGCTTTGAGCGCCTCCAGATAGGCGGCCAGCTCCACCTCGGGGGTATGCTCCGTGCTCTTTTTCAAAGCTTGAGCCAGGGCCTCGGCGGCGGGTGCGGCCTTCGGACCAAACCGCTTGAGGGTGATGGCGGATTGCAAGCGGACGTCCTCGTGCGCCTGAGACAGGGCCCGAGCCAGCGCAGGCACCGCGATCACGGCGTTTGTATCCAGCGAAGCTAAAGCCAGTGCCGCAGAGACCCGCAGGTATGCATCATCGCTGGCCAGATTGCTTAAAATCATCTGCACCCCCTCAGGAGCCCGCACCTCTGTCCGTCTAAGAGCTTCAAGGGCGAGACATCGCATGTACTTGGGACTCTCGTCTCCGCCAGATCGTATCAAAAGTGATAGAGCTCTAGCCTGAGTGGCGGGGGAGTTGGTGATCTCATCAAATAGCGCCAGGAGTGAGCCGGGGCTCAGATTCTCAAGCGAGCGCAACTCGGAAACTCGGTTCCCCCGTGGGATCGAGGCTCGTTCGATGGCTGCGATCGCCAAGAAGGATCGATACTGCAACGGAGTGTTCTCGCTCTGGAGTTGCTCCTTCAGGAGTGGAAGAGCGGACTGACCGGAGGCTCCCGACGAACCGATGACTTCACTGAGAGTTGCCTTGAGTTGAAATTTTTCAGGGGCCGTGCGTTGCAGCTGAGCGACGAGAGAGGCAACCACCGATGGATCATCCGGACGTGAAATCCGTTTCAAGGTATAGACCGCAAGTTGCGCGATCCTTTCCTGCTGCCGGGAATCCTCAATCAGCCTTAGTACCTTGGGGGCGGCAGCTGCGGCCCCAGCGCCGAATTTTAGGGCCAATCCTTCCAAGGCGAGTTCAACCACATAGTCGTCGGGGGCCGCGAGCATCGAAATCAGAATCCGCGGCCCTCGTTTGCAAGCCTCGCGAAGGGCGACCCCCACATCCTGAGATTCATCGAAAGTCTGTCCCCGGTTCAGCGCCTCCTGACGAAGATGGCCACGCACGATTTCATTCTGGTCGCCGCGCAGCTTGAAGTCCCCCACATCGAAGGATTGCGGCAATTCCGCTGATTCCGCGGAGCGGACTCCAGACGGCAGGGTCACTAAGGAGAGGACGCTCAGGACCAGGACACCTGCCAGCTTCGTTAGACTCCCGTAAAATCTCATGGCCTTCTTAGGATAAGGATAACATTGACCGGCAACCCGGTGAAGCTCGCGTCAGAACCGAAGCACTTATGCGCACATCCTCGACGCGACACCGTCCAGTCTATATCGGCCGTACTGAGTCGGCGGATGAATTGACCGAAGCAATATCAGGGCGTGCGCTTAGCCCGATAGAAACGGACGGACGGCTGCGGTTCGGTCTGATCGATAAAATCCGCACTCGACGTCGAGAACAAGCCGCGGGACAACTCGGCCCACTGAAGCATATCCGAGGAGCATTCGATGACATAGTCCCATCCCGGTTGACCCCGAAGAGTGAGGTGAATATGACCGCCTTCCAGTCGAGTCACTGAGGCGACCGACAGCGAGTTCTCGATGGCAGGAGGGGTGTCCGAAGGTGGAGAGGCAACTAGGCCGGCGAGGGTTACCCCGGACGAGGTCGTGATGTTCAGAAGCCAGCCGCCCGCGATCACACCGGAATCGCCCCGGGCACCGTCCGTCACGTAGAGCGACCACGTCCCGTTCGGATTACCTCCGTTGAAATCGGTGAATGCCGCTCCGTAGGGAGCCGCGGGTGCCGGTGAGGCGAAGACATCCCCTGTGCCGAAATTCGTCGGCTTGTAGGTCCCTGAAGTGATGATGGTGGTGTTTGGGAGCGACGAAACGGCGGCATCGTCAAAGGAGAGATTGACACCCACCAGGTCCGGATTGCCTCCCGTGTCCGACATCGGAAGAATCTTTTGTCCACCGGGTGCCACCAGGAGAATATCGATATCACCCGGGTAGGTGTGGCTGATTCCAAATAGGCTGAGGGTCACCTTGGTGATCGTGCCCGTCATGCCTGCAACGAGCAGTGTAGAAGGGTACGGCGTGGCGCTTCCGATATCCGGGATCGTGATGCTACCCGGATTGGAAATCGTCAACTGAGTAATGCTGCTGCTGACAGTGTATACGAAGACACTCGATGTCGTTCCGCCGTTGCCATCATTCACAGTCAAAGTGAGGGTGGCTGATCCCGTGGCAGCGGCCAGCGGAGTTACCGTCACGGTCCGCGACGCGCCGCTTCCGCCAAATGTGATATTGGCATCGGGAACCAGACTCTGGTTTGAGGACAGACCGCTCAGCGTCAGGCTTGCGGCAGCGGTCTCAACATCTCCTACCGTGAAACTAATCGGCACAGGAGAGGAACCCAGGAGAACCGTCTGACTGCCGATCGCAGTGATGGTGGGCAGGTCATTGACCGAGGTTACAGTGACCACGAAGGTGTCGCTTGAGGACGCAAACCCATCACTCACCGTGACCGTAATGGTAGAGGAACCGAACTGATTCGTCGCCGGAATGAAGGTTAGGGTGCGATTGGCACCCGAGCCACCGAAGACGAGCTTGGCATTCGCCACTAGTGTGGGATTGGATGAGGTGCCAGAAACTGTGAGATTGACGGCCGCTGTCTCCGCATCCCCGATGATGAATCCAATGGATCCCGATGACGTATCCTCGGGCAGGGTAAGGTCGGGGATGTCGGTGATCGTCGGTGCAGCGTTCACTCCCGTACCGATGGCGAGGCTCCACCCGCCCGCGAGAGTTCCTTGATCTCCGTTGGCGTCGTCCACGATATAAAGCGACCAAGTACCATTCGGATTGCTACCGACGAACGCTGAGAAAGCTGTCGCATAGGGTGAAGCGGGCGCGGGCGCAGGGAAAACGTCGCCGACTTCGAAGGTGGTCGGCTTATAGCTGCCACTGGCGATCAGCGTGTTGTCTGGCAGGGATCCAGAGAAAGCATCGTCAAAGGTCAGGTTCACGCCAACAAGATCCGGGTTACCCCCCGCATCAGACATGAATAACACTTTCTGTCCGCCCGGCCCGACTAGTAGGAGGTCTAGATCGTCGGGATAGGTGTGATTCAACCCAACCAATTTCAGGGTCAACTTCGAGAGAGTTCCAATCATGCCGGTCACTTGAAGAGTGGACGGATACGTTGAAGCCGCGCCCACCAAGGGAATAGTGATCAGAGCCGGGTTGGACACGGTCAGCTGCGTCAACCCCGCGCTGACCACGAGAACGAAGGACGTGGAAGTCGCACCCCCAGTGCCGTCGAGAACGGTAATCGAAATCGTCGCCGACCCGGTGGCACCGGGAGCAGGGGTCACCACCACCGTGCGAGCACTTCCACTCCCACCGAAGACGATGCCGCTATTCAGCACCACGGCTTGATCGGAGGACACTCCCGAAAGAGTCAGAGCCGTCGCGGGCGTTTCAACATCGCCTACAGTGAAACCAATCGAGGAAGTCGGAAAGTCACGACCGGTAGCTTGGTCGGAAATAGCACTGATAGTAGGCAGGTCATTGACCGGCGTAACCGTAAATACAAAGGTATCGGTCGTGGACACCGATCCATCGCTCACCGAAACGGTAATGGTGGTGGTCCCAAACCGATTCGCCGCAGGAGTCACCACCAAGGTTCGAGCTGTCCCTGATCCGCCGAAGACTAGATTTGCGTTAGGAACGAGAGTCGGATTCGACGAAGATCCGGAGACCGCCAGATTCGCAGGCAGTGTCTCGCCGTCTCCCACAGTGAAGTTAAGGACCCCAGAGGGTGTATCCTCAAGCACCGTCACGTCGGTAATATCGCTCAGAGTGGGAGGGGTGTTCAATCGGGTGCTGATCGTCACCTTCCATCCGCCCGCGATACTTCCCAAACCGCCAGTCGCATCATCCACCACGTACAGGGACCAGGTTCCGTTGGGGTTGGTGCCGAGCAGAGATGACAAGGTGGTAGCGTACGGCGCTGCAGGGGCGGGAGCGGCGAAGGGATCGCCTGCCTCATATCCGGTCGGCTTATAGGTTCCACTGGTGATGATCGTGCTGTCCGGA
>JAYTTC010000286.1:0-6806 GCA_043745255.1 Verrucomicrobiales bacterium | reverse complement strand
AGCAACCCTAGCGCCCAGGGCGCGTGGCAAGGCCGATGAACCTGATTCCATCCATTGTTGCGCTCCAACGGTTTTGAGATTTGTTCATTGGAAGAATTTATGCGGGCCAAAGGCCCAATGCCATCCCAGCCTTGGGCAACGCCCAAGGAGCAGGGACCCTCGACACACCAGAGGGCTGAAGGCCCGATCCATCGGCGCGGGTGATAGGGCCGTCCACTTCAGCGGCCGCGATGAACCGACAGAAGTAGGTTCACGGAAGATGTTCCCTCTCCCCTCGGCGTCCTCCGCGCACTCCACGGTAAACGCTCTTCCCAGGATCGGAAACGGGCAGGGCCGGGCTTAGCCGCGAAAAGGCGCAAGAGACGCAAAAAAGACCGGGCTGCAGTTTTGTAGAGTGGGCCGTATCGGCCCATCCCCGCCCGGATCGTCCGATACGGACGACACTACAGAAGCCGGGCTGCAGTTCTGTAGCGTGGGCCGTATCGGCCCATTCCCCGTCCGGATCGTCCGATACGGACGACACTACAGAAGCCGGGCTGCAGTCTGTAGTGTGGGCCGTATCGGCCCATCCCCGTCCGGATCGTCCGATACGGACGACACTACAGAAGCCGGGCTGTAGTTCTGTAGTGTGGGCCGTATCGGCCCATCCCCGTCCCACCTCTTCGAATCTGCGAGACTCCATTCTCACTCACTTTTAATCACACCCAGAAATTTGCAGGAGCTAGGGTTCTCCTTGCTCCGGTTTCGGCGACTCGCTACACCTTGCCACTCTGGATCGGTCTTGGAATTAGTAGTTGGCCATGGACGTGCTATGAAAACGAAACGGATTCGTTGCTGCTCTCGAACCTCCCTCTGTGAGGGTTTGCATAAGGGTCTCCTTCTTCTCCTGTTGTGGGTGTCCCCCTTCATCGCTCATGCACAGGTGCAGCCGGACGGATTCCTTTGGGTGCAGACAGGTGGAGGACCGACGATCGATTCTGGGGCATCGGTGACGGTGGATCCGAGCACCAACGCGATTGTTCTGGGTGTGTACAGCAATACTGCTTTCTTCAGTGGACAGAGTCTTACCAATGCCGGCCTTACCGATATCTTCCTTGCGAAGTATCGCAGTGACGGGACCCTCGCCTGGCTGCAACGGGCGGGGAGCGTGCAGGAAGACGGAGCGAGTGGTGTTGCGTGCGATACCAACGGGAACATTTTCGCCACCGGATTTTTCCGCGGGCAGGCGAGCTTCGGTCCGGCGGTCCTGCGGACGCGCGGGTCTCCTTCCTCTCTCGACGCGTTTCTCTGTAAGTATGATCCCAGTGGAAAGCTTCTTTGGGCGCAGCAAGGGGGAGGGATCAATGACGATCGAGGGTATGGAGTCGCCGTTGACCTGGCTGGCAACTGCTACTGGGTAGGATCGTTTCAAGGGGATGCCACCTTCGGCCTGAACACCGTGCTCCACGGGACCAACACGCTGGTGCCCGAGACTTTCGTGGCGAAATATGCGTCCGATGGATCCTTGAAATGGGCGAAGCGTTGTGCCGCCTCGCGAGGCGTGATCGGGTATGCGATCGCTGTCGACAACTCCACCAACACCTATGTCACAGGTGAATTCGTGGGGGCGGCTGTGGTGGGGATGACGAATCTGGTTAGCACAGGAGATCGCGACGCATTTGTGCTCAAGCTCGGTCCTAATGGGGAAACGCTTTGGGCGACGCATGTCGGGGGAGCGCTGACGGACGGCGGACGTGGCATCGGTGTGGATGCAGAAGGCAATGCGATCGTGACGGGCTATTTCAACGATCAGGCGAGCTTTGGTGCCGTCACGGCGCAGTCTGGCGGAGGGAGGGATCTGTTTGTGGCCCGTTTTAAGACCGACGGTTCTCTCGACTGGGTGCGCACGGCAGGGGGGACGTTGGACGATGTCGGCACCGGGGTCGCGGTCACCCCCGCTGGAATTGCTTATGTGTCCGGCTGGTTTACGGTTTCCATGAAAATCGCTTCGACGGTGCTCACCAGCGCCGGAGCGGCGGATGCCTTTCTCGCACGATACGGGGCGGACGGAACGCTTCAATGGCTGGCGAGAGGGGGCGGGGGAGGTATTGCCGCGGACTCTGGCAACTCGGTTGCGGTGGGGGGTGGTGGTGATGTTTTTCTGGTGGGTGAATTCAGCGGGGACGCGGACTTCGGAACGAACACGGTTTCGACTTCGAGCAAGGTCAATCGGGACTTTTTCCTCGCCCGTCGTTCCAGTGCTGCGCCACCGGCTTTGTCGCAGTTCCCCACCAATGCCACTGCGGTTGTTGGAACTACCGCCTCGTTCGTGGTGATTCCAAATACTCTAGGCGTCTACGCGTATCAGTGGTTTCACGATGGCATTTCGATCCCCGGAGCGACCAACGCCAGTCTGATAGTGGATCCGGTTCTTGTCGCCAGCGCGGGGCAGTATCAAGTGTCGGTGAGCGGTGCGGAGTCCTCGGTTCTCACCCCGCCAGCGGAGCTGGAGGTTCGATGCCTGCTTACCGTCACTCAGGTGGGGCTGGGGGAAGTGTTCTGGGATCCAGCCCTGCCGACTTACCCACTTGGATCGAAGGTACAATTCATTAGCGTGGCGCAGACGGAATCTTTTTTTGTGAATTGGAGCGGTGATTTGATCTCCACCGACAATCCCGTGACGTTGACCCTCGATGGAAACAAGGCGGTGGTGGCAGTTTTTGCATCTCGTATTCTGATCACCTCAGTGCAGATGCAGGGAACGGTAGAGCGCAATCCTGACAAACCTCTCTATGATCCAGGGGACATCGTGACCATCACGGCTCGTCCCAGCCAGTTCTTTGCTTTCTTGAGCTGGAGTGATGGTGTGACCTCCAATCCGCGCACGATCCAGATAGGCCCGAGCAACAGCTATACGGCCGTCTTCACCAACACCGTCCCCGTCGAGACCATTACCATCGGGGATGTGTCACGCACCGCCCCCGTTGGCACTCCGGCGTTGCTGGTTGACGGACAGTTTGTCACTTCCGGCCCTCGGAGTTGGGGCGACTCGGTGCAGTTGACCTTACGAACTTCATTTACCCATGGGGTGATCGTTTACTCTCTGGATGGTGCGCCCCCCGCGCGGCAGTACCAGCTGCCCCTGAAGCTGACTTCGAGCGTTCGAGTGAGAGCGGCGGCGTACTCCGATGATTTCTCCACCCTTGCCGAGATGAACCCGGTGGATCTCGAAATATTCCAAACCTTCCAGCTCAGAGTCACCAACACGGGAGGAGGCTCGCTCCAGGTCGATCCGGTCAAAATCCGCTACCTCAGCAACGATGTGGTCACCCTCACTGCTAGGCCGACCAACAATTGGATGTTTCTGGGATGGGCTGGGGATGCATCCGGGAACAGCGCCACTCAATCCGTGATCATGAATGGCAACCGCTGTGTTCAGGCTGTCTTCGGCACTGCGCTCTCGATGAGCACGATTGGAGCTGGCCGAATTGAAGCCCAGCCTGCGATGTCTTTTTACCCCTACGGTTCGACGGTGAGATTTACCGCGCTGCCATCTGCCGGAAGCAATTTCGTGGCGTGGAGTGGCGCATTCTCCGGTGAGAGCAACCCGCAAACTCTCGACGTGTCTAAGCCGCTTCCGCTGGTGCGCGGATTGTTTCTCTCCAGTGGATCCGGCTTTTCCTTGGTGGTTCGCGAAAAAGGAGGCGGCTCGGTCTTAGTCTTCCCCCGACTCAATCTATACACCAACGGCCAATCAGTGGTCCTGATCGCCAGCGCGGGTCCTCGACAATCCTTTCAGGGTTGGAGCGGAGACGCCCAGGACACTACAAATCGAATCTCAGTGAAAATCCTGAAACCGACGCTGATCGAGGCGACTTTCAGCCTCTCGCCTTCCTTGGTCATGACCAATTGCGGAGGATTTGAATCCTCCGCAGACCTTCGGTTACAGGTGTCGAGCGAACTGGGATCGGTTTTGGATCTCCAGCGCTCGAGGGGGCTGGTCGAGTGGGTTTCGTGGCGAACGGTGACCAATGTTCTCGGAAGGCTGTTGGTGGAGGATCCGGTCTCTGGCGGTTCAGACGCCGATTTCTATCGCGCGTTGCAGTTGCCTCGAATGGACTAGGATCCGCTCTGAAGATCGGAGCTTATCTCTGCGCGGGCGCCGCGGAATTTTCATACGGGATTGGGTCAGAGCTTTTGTAGCGTCGTCCGTATCGGACGATCCGGTGGGCAGCGAGGCTGGAGAGCAGTCGTTGCTCAACTCAGCCGCAGAGGCGAAACCCAACTTTGCCCTCCCCACTGGCCACAGTAGTGCGTATGAGTTCACCCTATGTGCTGGCTCCTCGGTCTTAGCATCCTCGGGTTTTCTCTGACTCTCTCGGCGGCGGGTGCGGGCACTGCTGCCGTGCCTGCCTCTATGAGCGAGGTGGTCTCTCCCCGTGAGTCTCTTCTGCTTTTCAACGGGAAAAACTTGAGCGGATTTCACACTTGGCTCGTGGATACAAAACGCACGGATCCGCGTCAGGTGTTCACTGTCGTCAACGGCGAGATTCGAGTGTCAGGTGACGGACTGGGTTACCTTGCGACAGAGCGCCGCTACCGAAATTACCGTTTGATCGTCGAATATCGATGGGGCAACACAAACACTCACTGGGGCAATCGCGTTGGCAAGGCCCGCGACTCGGGGATATTTCTTCATGCGGACGGTCCGGATGGGAATAGCGAGGACGGGGGCGGTGCCTTCATGATGGCTCTCGAGTGCAATCTGTTTCAGGGAGCGACTGGGGACATCCTGCTCATTCGGGGGAGGAATGCGCAGGGTCGCTCGGTCTCGCCCAAAATCGCGGTCGAGGTCTCGGAGATGCGGGATCGCGAGGGATGGCTGACCTGGCAGCCGGGAGGTCAGCGCCAGACCCTCCATCGCATGGGGCGGGTGAATTGGGCCAAGAAAAGCCCAGTGTGGAAGGATGAGCTCGATTTTCGCAGCCCCAGCGATGTGGAGAAGCCTTACGGGGAGTGGAATCAAATTGAGTGCGTGTGCGAGGGAAACCGGATTCAGATTTTGTTGAATGGCAAACTTGTGAATGAACTGTTGGAGGTATGGCCTTCGGAAGGACGTATCCTGCTTCAGTGCGAGGGGTCAGAAATCTATTTTCGACGCTTGGAACTGCAGTCTCTGAACAGGGCGCCTTGATTCGCAAATTTCTTGCGCGGGGAACGTTCCGCGCGGCGTCTCGTCCAATGGACAGAACAGGATGTGGAACTATGAGATTTTACACAGGCTGGTTAGGGACCTGCCGAATGGGGGTGGCGTTGCTCTGGGTCGTGCCGCTTTGGGGTCTATCCGCGACGGTGGGCTGGCAAGGGGTGGATGAGGCAGTGGCCAAGGGATTGCCGAAAACCGCGATCGAGCTTCTGGGACCGATCCAATCTCGAGCGATCCAGGAAAAGAATTGGGGAGAGGCGGCCCGTGCGATTGGGCGTCGCATCCAGTTGGAGGGGGTGATCCAGGGGGGGCGTGCGGAGGAGGGCGTTCGTCGGATGGAGAAGGAGCTGAAAACGGCTCCCGTCGAGCTCAAGCCGATACTCGAGACATTACTGGCCCACTGGTATTGGCAGTACTATCAACAAAACCGATGGCGTTTCCTCCAACGCAGCGCCACGAGCACTGCGCCTGGGGAGGATTTCACCACGTGGGATCTCAGTCGCCTCTTCGCGGAAATCGATCGCCATTTTGCCGTCGCACTCAGCGCGGATGCATTTTTGAAAACGACACCGGTCAACGCTTTCGATGGAGTGCTGACTCTGGGCTCAATTCCGGACATTTACAGACCGACGCTTTATGATTTCATCGTGCACGAAGCGATCGAGTTCTATTCCGCCGGAGAGCAGGCGGGTGCGCGTCCGCAAGACTCCATTGACCTGCGTGCGGATCAGCCGGTTTACGGGGTGATCGCTCTCTTCAGTAGTGCGGAAGAGTTTTCGAGGACGGCCAAAATTGAGAGGCGAGCCTCCGAGTCCTCTGCGGAGAAGGCGATGTTTCTTTTTCGAGACGCCCTCACGTTTCACTCCAAGGACGCGGATCCTTCAGCGTTTTTTGACCTCGATCTCGCGCGTCTGCGCTGGGCTTCAAAAATCGCACTGGGGAGCGGCAAGGATGATCTCTACAAGCGAGCATTGACGAATGTGGCCAATCGCCTTCCCAAACACTCGCTTTTCTCGACCGCGCAGCTGCGTTTGGCTGAACAACTGCGCCTGGAGAACGACTTGATCGGAGCCCATGCCGTGGCCCTCGAGGGCCGAGCGGCATTTCCCATGAGCTCTGGTGGGCTGGGATGCGGCCAGATGGTGCAGGATCTCGAAGCGCCCGAGGCGCACGCTCAGACCGAGGAGGTTTGGAACACCTCCCCTGCTGCACCCCGACCTGTGATGCGGGTGAGTTATAAAAATACGGACAAGATTTGGTTCCGGGCATTTTCCTTCGACTGGAAGGACGTTTCGGTGACTCGACACGAGATGAGTGCTGAGTTCTTCGAGTCTCTGTTGCAGCGGAAGCCCGCGTTGGAATGGTCGCAGGAGCTTCCCTCGACGAACGACTTCCGCCTCCACACCCTGGAGTTCGACGCGCCCAGGGGAATGACTCGCGGATATTACCTCATTCTCTCCAGCTATCGCGGAGACTTTGCACCCAAACTATCGCCGATCTCCCTGGCACGTGTCTGGGTCAGCGATCTGGCTTTGGTGACCCGCACTCGGCACGGAAAGGTCGAAGGTTTCGTGATGGACGCGCTCAGCGGTGAACCATTCCCGGGGGTGCTGATCGAATC
>JAYTTC010000285.1:0-1870 GCA_043745255.1 Verrucomicrobiales bacterium | reverse complement strand
CTAAGCCCGGCCCTGCCCGTTTCCGATCCGGGGAGGAGAAACCTGTTCCGAGAACCTACTTCTGTCGGGACATCGCGGCGGCTGACGTGGGCGGCGCTTTCACGGAGACGCCGCGACCCATTCAGGCTTTCACCAAGGATCCAGATCTCATCCATTTGTAATTGCACCCGCTTTAGCCCCGCCCTGATTTCCCCTATTGCCCGTGCGGGCGAAGTGTTGGAGAGTCGTCGCGCTCTGGACGTTTGAGCTCACGGATGAATCTAATGACCCGACAAGCTGGAACTCAGTTTTTGACCTGCCACTCGTGGAATGCAGGTCGCTCACTTCTTCGAACTCTCCAACATGCGACGCTCTTGATCGGCTTGGGAGCACACTGTGTCCTTCTCGATGCCCAACAAACCGGCGCTCCGCAGTATCGCAATCCGGTCGTGCCTGGAGACTATCCCGATCCGTCGATCCTTCGCGTGGGCAGGGATTACTGGGCGACCATGACTTCAGGAGATTGGGGGCCTTATTTTCCGCTGTTCCGATCGCGCGACCTGGTGAACTGGGAGCAGACCGGGGCGGTCTTCGCGCATCGACCCGCTTGGGCGAGCGGCAGTTTTTGGGCACCTGAGATCTCTCAATTCAAGGGGCGGTACTTCGTTTACTACACCGCCCGCAAACGCTCTGGCCCTCTGGCAGTGGCGGTGGCGACGGCAAATAGTCCGGGAGGCCCGTACACCGATCATGGCCCCTTGGTCGCTCAGGAGGCCGGTTCCATCGATGCTGTTCCCGTGCTGAATGAGGCCGGGGAGCGTTATCTGATTTGGAAGGAGGACGGCAATAGCCGGAGGCTTCCGACCGTCCTCTGGGCGCAGCAACTCAGCGAGGATGGATTGAAGTTAATTGGGAAGCCGCAGGAGATCCTTCGCAACCAGTCACTCTGGGAGGGAGACGTGGTGGAGGGTCCGTTTGTGGTGCGCCGTAGCGACTACTTTTACCTCTTCTATTCAGGAAGCGGGTGTTGTGGCTCGGGCTGCAGCTATGCCATGGGTGTCGCTCGATCGAAATCGCTGCTGGGCCCTTGGGAAAAAAACCCTGGTAACCCCATTCTCGCCGAGAACTCAGACTGGAAGTGTCCCGGACACGGGAGCATCGCTCCGTTTGAGCTGGGCCGCTACTTCCTGCTCTATCACTCCTACAACTTGACCAGCGCGCTGGCCACGGGACGGCAATCGATGCTGGACGAGGTCGTTTTCGGCGACAACGGCTGGCCCTCGATCAATGAGGGTCGGGGTCCAAGCTCCCAGGCTCGCAGTCCTGCCGGAACAGCCCAGCGCCGCGCCACCGTCACTTTCTTCGACGATTTTCAGGACAGCGCTCTCCGGCCTGGCTGGCAATGGCCCCAGGACAGTGAGCCGCGTGTCGCTCTCACTCGTTCGCGTCTTGGGCAGTTGGTGCTGCGTCCTGGACCGGACAAGGCATCCGATGTGATGAACGGGGTCCTGGCGAGGCCCGCTGTGCTACCCGACTACCAAGCCACCACCGTGATCGATGTCAGCTCCCTCACTCGAGGCGTGTTCGCGGGCATCGCCGCTTATAGCGATGCCAACCACGCGATGGGTCTCGCCGCGGGGGATGGGAACATCCGGCTTTGGCGACGTGAGCAGTCCGAGCAACGGACGCTGAACGATCTCCCTGCTCCGGCCGGGACCAAGCTCCATCTGAGGCTCATCTCCCAAGGTGGGCGCAACTACTCCTTCGGTGTCAGTGTGGACGGGAAGCAATGGAAGCGGATTGGCAGTCTGGCGGATGTGGAGGGTCTGCCTCCATGGCAGCAGGCGGTACGAGTCGCGCTAACGGTCGGAGGCGGTGCCGGTGCTGAGGC
>JAYTTC010000284.1:0-6817 GCA_043745255.1 Verrucomicrobiales bacterium | reverse complement strand
AGCTCCTTCAGAGCGCGACCTATGGTCTCAGCCTGGTGAATGATGAAGTAGGTCAGGTCATTCTCATCCGTTTCCGTGTGCAAGAATGCCGTGCCGTACTTTACGGGAGCCAATCGCAAGAACTGGGAGATCGAGATGAACCCAAACAGCCAGTAGTCGGAATGCAGCATCTTCCAGTAAAACAACGCCCGCGCTGTTCTCCCATTGCCATCGACGAATGGATGGTCATAGGCGAGCCAGAAGTGCAGGATGATTCCGCGCACAACGGGATGGACGAAAAACCCGGGCGTCTTCTCGTTCGCGAAATCACACATCGCCCGAAGCCTCTCCGGAAGTTCTTCAGCATCGGGTGGCGTGTGGAACACCTTCCCTTCGATGTTTGAGACGTTGATATCCTCCTCCGCCCGACGGAACCGCCCTGCACCGTCGGCGATATCCAACGCGCCGTCCGAGATCCGCCGATGAATCTCAAAGACTATTTCCGGTGTCAGCTCCTTTTCCTTCACCTCGATGATCTGCTGCATCGCCAGGAAATTGTTGACGATCATCCGCTCGCTTCGATCGCGTGGACTGCGTCCCTCGGCGAGCATCTTCTTGGCAACGTCCCGCGTGGTCGCGGCTCCCTCGAGTTGACTCGAGGTAATTGCCTCCTCCATGAGCGACCGGATCACATAGCGATCGCGTTGTGCGGAACTCGTCACCTGCTCGGGGATCTCAACCAGCGTCCCCCCCCCACGATCAATCTGATGCAGAAGGTCCGCCACCAAATCAGGCACGTTGAAACGAAATGGGGCTCCCTTCGTGTCCTTCAACGGGATTGTCCGACTGTTGGACTTCCGATGCATCTTCAGCCCCAACCACCATTCCTCCACAGAAATACCCCCGGGCGGTTTTCGGTATCGCAAGTCGTCCCAATGGAAGTAGCGACCCTCATGCGCGAAGGACGACACCGTGCGGATTACCTCGGCGAGTCTGGCCGGGTTTTCCACCACTGCCATCAACTCCGCCATCGAAGGCGCTGCTTGGGGGATGCGCACGTCCAACTGTTAATTAAGTATCAATTTGTTTGCAATCAATAGTTGATTAACAGTTGAAGCTCGAACCCACCTCACACACTAGCCATAGGGTTACCTGCGAAATCCCGATACAGCATGTTGTAGGTGAGTTCCTCGCGGCCCGAGTGGGGACCAGTGAGTCGCTCGATCGCGACAGGGAGCAACCTCGGCGGGCCCCGATGGGCTGATCTCAGCGCGGACCCGCCCGGTGCGAGCGCAGGACGGGGACATATCCGCCCGGAATGGTGTGGCCGCTATCGTCCTGGGTTTTCAGGAGACGGATTCGCGCCCGGGCAGTGGTTAACTCGATAAAAGCCTCCTGGTTGTAGCTCATGACCCGGGTAACCTCGTGGATCGCCTCTGCGGTCTTCCGCTCCGCGTGCGAATCAAACGCGATGTAGAGGATGACAATCGCAAAGCACAGCAGCGTGCCAGCCAGCGCTAGGCTCCCGGTCCATGCCGTCTTCCAGATGTTGTCGGTCCAACGCGTATGTGCTTGTTCGGACAGTTTCTTGAGTGCGTTGAGCGTTGGGAGAACCTCCTTGCTCAAAGCCTCGGAGCGTTCGATGAACGGCGCAATGATCTCGCGATGGATCCCTTTCTCCAGCCGCAGTTTCACAAACTCCGAAAGGACCGGCAGGGTAATGTTTCCCGCATGAAGGCTGAGCAGTTCCTTTTCGAGTTCGCTCCCGTCGAACATTCGCGTCTTGGGAGCCCGGGCGGGATTGCGAACGACGACATACTCCACCTGGGTCCCGCAGAACTGGCAGACGGCGTCGAGGTTGGTCATCACATCGAGGTCATCGAGTGGAAAGACCAGGATCGTGATCCCGATGCTCTCGGAGGAACAACGAAACGCGATCGCCCACGTTCTTGGGTGAAGGTGAAACGATTGGAGGGTGCCTCGGTGGAGATTGAAAGCCCGAACGGCACAACCGCGTTGTTACCTCTGGATAGGGCGCGGCAATTCCAGGTGTATGAGAGCCGGTCCATCTCCCTGGCCATCGGCGATCAAGTCCGGATCACCCAGAACGGGTTTTCTCGCGACAAGGGGAGGCTGAACAACGGCGACCTGCGTGAGGTCAAGGGGTTCACAGCCGAGGGCCATCTCAAGCTCAGTAACGGGTGGGCGGTCTCCAAACACTACGGAAATCTGGCTCACGGCTACTGTGTCACTTCCTACGCCTCCCAGAGCAAGGGAGTCGACGCTGTCTTTGTCGCGGAGAACTCTGAGTCATTCCGAGCGGCTGATCGCGAGCAGTTTTATGTCTCGGTCAGCCGGTTCAAAGACTCCCTGACGATCTACACCGATGACAAGGATCAGCTATTGGAATGCCGCATCCAAAACATCGAAGCGCCCCCATGGCCACGGATCTCGTACAGCACCCGGCTCAAGCAGCCCCCGAACAGCCCCTCCAACAAAAGCAGGAAGCCGAGCAGACACCGGACAGCCAGAAGGCCGCAAGACAGAGCTGGCTCCTCCGGTTGCAGAAACGGGTCCTCCGGATGCGACGGCCGGGACATCATCAACGCCACGGGTCGCAATCCCGAGGGATGGGCAGATAGTCCCTCGCTCGGTCACCTGCCCGGAACGCACCACCACGCCGAATCCATCCTCCGTGTGTCGAGTTAGAAGGCCGCCAACGTCGTCAGCACGCCGGCGGGGGTCACTTGAAACACGGTGCCCCGCCCGTTCGTGCCACCATACGTGGTGGTGCCGTAAAAATTCCCCCTTCCCCGGCTTGAGGATCCCAATGACAGGTAACAGTATCCTTTTCCATATTGCCCTTGAATTTGGAATCCACTCTTCCAATATGCGGGGTATGTGGAAACGCCTACACTCCTCCCGATTGACCTCCATAGCTCGGGGGTTTCCTGCCGTTTTGATCCTCGGGCCACGTCAGATAGGCAAGACAACCCTCGCTCGCTCGGTATTTCCAAAAGCTTCCTACTTGGATCTCGAACAGCCGAATTTGCGCCAGCTTTTCCTCGATAACCCGTTGTTTCAACTCGAGAGCCGCCTTTCCCCAAGGAGAGGGACCCTGGTCTTGGATGAGGTGCAATGCGTGCCAGAGATCTTTTCGACCCTCCGCGGCCTCATCGATCGGGATCGCCGAGTGAATGGTCGCTTCATCCTGCTCGGTTCGGCGCAACCGGCGCTCATGAAACACGTATCCGAATCGCTCGCGGGGCGCGTCGGTATTCTGGAGCTCGACGCCTTGACAGTTGCGGAAGTGATGCCCGGTTCACCCCGTAAGCGTTGGACGGACCTGTGGCTACATGGCGGGTTTCCCGACGCATTGCGCGGGAACTTCCGGGAGTGGTGGGAGAACTATCTTCGCACCTACCTCGAGCGGGATCTCCCGCAGCTGGGGGTACAAGCCGATGCATTGTTCCTGCGCCGATTACTAACCATGCTCGCCCATGCGCAAGGTGGAATGCTAAACGCTTCCTCCCTCGGTTCATCTCTGGGCGTTTCACACCATACGATCGTCCGCCACCTCGACATTTTGGAACAGACCTTCTTGTTGCGCCGTCTACCCCCGTACTTTCGCAACGTTGGGAAACGAATTGTGAAGGCTCCCAAAGCCTATCTCCGAGATTCCGGTCTTCTCCATCATCTCCTCAACCTCAATACACTGGAAGAAGTCAGGAGCCACCCGGTGCACGGCGCGAGCTGGGAAACCTTTGTCTTGGAGGATCTCATCCGCCGAGAAAAACTCAAATACCCTCACTCCCAGTGCTTTTTCTGGAGGACGGCGGATGGGGCTGAAATTGATCTCGTGATTGAGAGAGGAGGGACAAGGATTGCGATCGAGGTGAAGGCGGGGCGAGGGGACAAAGCCCATGCAGCGCGCGTCCTGGAAGCGGCGATGAAGGATGTCGGCGCCGAGACGGGGTACATTCTGGACCAAGCCGATGGCGGCGACATCCTTCGCCCAGGACTCACCCGTCGGGGTTTTACCACGGACCCGGACTGGCTGCCGTGACCCGATCGCATACGAGGAATACAAGCTAGGAAAAGTAGGGAGCACTTGGTTCAGCAGGCAAGGCCCTCTAAAGCGCCTGGACGCGAAGATGAACTCTCGCGGAGGCGCCGAGTCCGCGGAGGAGAACCGGATCTGAAGGGACTGGTGCCGGGTTCGGAGCAGTCAGCTGGAGCGGGCTATTTTACCCCTGAACTCTTCCCTCTCTGCAACCTCGGCGACTCCGCGAGATCTCTTCTTCCCTTCAGCTTAAGTTGGGACCTCGCACAAGGTGCCGTTACAACCTGCCAAGGAGGATCGATGTCGATTTGTGCATAGACGCTAACATGGCTCGAGTGAACCAGCTCCTACCCAGGTTGGGCTTCCGTATCGCGCACGATTTAAATACGGTTCTCTCCCGTGGACCTGGAGCAACTAGACCCTGCAGACCCGAGCTCAGTCTCGTTCGGGAGCCTTGTCCCCGCGCGCCATCCCCCAGCCATGCCCGACTACGAACTGCTCCGTTGCATCGGCCGTGGAAGTTACGACGACGTGTGGCTCGCGCGAAACGTCCTTGGACAGATCCGTGCCGTAAAGTTCGTCGACCGCGATCGCTTTAGCGACCCTAGGCCATTCGAGCGCGAGTTCGAAGGGCTTCAACGATTCGAACCCATCTCCCGTTCCCACCCAAGCCAGTTGCATATCCTGCATGTGGGAAAGAACGAAGCGGCCGGTTGTTTCTACTATGTGATGGAGTTGGCCGACGATGCGATGTCTTCTGTAGGAGCCGACGTGCGGAGGCCTCCTGACGTCGGCTCCTACAGTCCGAGAACACTGCGCTCCGAGCTCGAACACCACGGCCGACTTCCCATCCCCGACTGCATCCAAATCGGTCTTTCTCTCACAACGGCCCTCGCGCACCTGCACGAGCAGGGCCTCGTCCATCGCGATATCAAGCCGTCGAACGTGGTTTTCGTAAATGGATTGGCGAAGCTCGGGGACATCGGGTTGGTGACCGACGCGGGGGACACGCATTCGATTGTGGGCACAGAAGGATATCTGCCGCCTGAAGGCCCCGGCACCCCGCAGGCGGACATCTACAGTTTGGGCAAGGTGCTCTACGAAATCAGCACCGGGATGGATCGGCGCCGTTGCGCGGAACTGCCGGAAGACCTACGGAGCTGGCCAGATCGTTCAGCGGTGGTGGAATTCAATGAAATCGTTTTGAAGGCGTGTGAGGCGAGCCCGGCGAGGCGCTATCCATTTGCTGGGAGTCTTGGTGCGGAACTGTCGGCGCTCCATGCGGGCAAATCGGTCGTGAAGCAGCGCCGTCACCAACGGTGGCGGGCTCAGTCGGTTAAAGTCGCCTCGGTCGTTCTGCTGCTTGCTGGGCTACTCTTGCTGATTCGCGGAATAGCGCAGGGACGACTGAATCCTTCCGATCGGCTTTCGGAGAGTGCATTGGCCCTGAATGAATTCAAGCAGGGCGTGCACTGTCGCTTCGGGACATGTCGGAGGGCCGCACACAGGCGACCATTCACTTCAAGCGCGCGATCGAGATCGATCCGAACTTCACCATGGCTTACAACGGGCTTTACGAAATTTACGTCGGTAACCAACCCATGACGGCGCGCAGCACCGCCTTGAAGATGCTAGCGTTGTCTCCTGACCTGGCAGAGGGCCATGCCGCAATCGCTTATCTGGATTTCATGGACTGGAGGTGGCCTGCGGCTGAACTGCATTTTCAACAATCGATTCGACTCAATCCCAAGTGTGCGATCGCCCACATGCGCTATGGATTCTGCCTGGTTCATGCCGGACGTGTTGAGGAAGGGCGCAGGGAACTCCTCGCAGCACAGGCACTGGATCCAATCTCTCCTCGCATTAAGAAGAACCTCGGGCACGTTTTTTACGTCAGGAGGGAGTTTACCAACGCCATCGCCCAGTACCAGGAAGCGCTCAAGATCGAACCGAGCTACCCCGCAGCTCACTTGTTTATAGGTAAGGCCTTGGAGGAGATCGGAGACTTCACGAACTCAACCCTTGAAGTCGAAGGGACGTACCGCGACACCCGACCTATCTCCAAACGAATGCGGGAACGCTGTGCGGACTTACGTCGAAGCTATGCGGAAGGTGGAACTGAAAGCTATTGGAAGACACAACTCAGCCACAGCATTCAAGACGGATCTCTCAATGGTCAATCATGCGCTTGGGCAAAATTGAACGACTACCCGCGTGCCCTAGACCTGCTAGAACGATATTTCCAGACGAATGAGTACGAATCATTGGAGAGGCTTTATTTTGATCCTTGTTGGGACACGGTCCACGAAGATCCGCGTTTCGTTGGTTTGCTCAAACGTACTGGGCTGAGGCAGTGAGTCGAGAGTCCATGACGCGATGAGCGCATGCAGTTTGCTTGTCCCGTGCAGCCCATTCCAGAAGACATAGTCAGCGCCCGGCCCCGCGAATGATTTGTCAATCAAGGCTCCATCGTCGAGAGCACCGACATCTGATTTGGTGAACCCGTATTCAGTTGGTTTCACCACTTACTCAATTACTACTCGCCAACGAGTGCAAAAAAACTCATCTGAAGATGCGTTGCTGGCAGTTTTGCTGGCACTAAAATCGTTCGCGAAATGTCCCGGAACTTCCAAAGAAAGGGACACCGCGTTGGCCCGTGCGTGCGGTTGACTGAGATCACTTCGCTCCGCCAACCCAACGCACGCGCCGCGACGGTTTGGTTTACTGCCGGTCCGTGCCGCTTCCCGTCGCGCTTGGCGGAAACGACTATGCGTT
>JAYTTC010000283.1:0-6823 GCA_043745255.1 Verrucomicrobiales bacterium | reverse complement strand
GGCCGAAGAACATGAGGACCCGCCGAGTGGACACAACAGCTGCTGCGGTGATCTCTAGGCATACCGTGTTCCACGTGGAACTCGCCCTCCTTGAGCTGCTGAACTTTCATGCTGAGGAGCTCCGAGCGTTTGGAGGCAGCAAGGTGCAATTGGCGCAGAATTACGAACAACAATTGTGTGTAGTGTGAAGACCATTCATCTGGAAATGAGTTAGATTAACCACTTGCGGTAGTAAGCCACTCGAGATGAGGAAGCTGAGCTCGGCCAAATATGGGGGTCGGTGCAGCCTATGGATTCCAGCGAATTTCCGGATTGCTGAGCAAACCGACGTCTTTCTTGAAATCCCAATACGCTTTGGAGGGATAGCGAGAGGCATGTCCGTCGAGGAATAGGAATTGGGCACCATCCTGGTGAAGATTCGTATGAACGTTGTTTTGCTGAGCGACAGGGGCCAGGCGCCCGTTGTCGAACAGCCAGACGAGAATTTCCGGGCGGCGAACCGTGCTGAGGTCGATACGACGGCCGGCGCCATAGCCGTTGATGTGTTCGTTGAGGCAGTAGTGAAATAGATTCTTTCCATTGCTTCGGCGTCGGTTAGAGGGGCAAACCCAAATCGAGCGGGGCAACGATACTTGATCATTTGTTCTCCAGGGCAGCGCGGAGTAGGGGGGAATACCTATGGCAAGTGGGAGCTCGATATACCAGCCTTCCGAGACTGAAAGCCCGTTTGGCGAACCGTCCTTTGGGAGCAGGTCATCGTGCTCGGCGGCGTAGAGGGCGGTGGCGTGTCCCCACTGCTTAAGATTGCTCAGACACGCGATGTCATGGGCTCTCCGTCGAGCCCGGGAAAGGATTGGCAGGAGCAGGCTGGCGAGAAGAGCGACGACCGCGATAACGGACAAGAGTTCGATCAGGGTGAAAGCGATTGGTGATCGCCGATGAGTTATAGACACAATACCTCCTTAGTGAGTGCGTTTGACGCGACAGATTCAGATGAAACAAGCGGCCTCCTCGGTAGCTTGAAGTGAGGAGGGTTTTATCGGGGGGAGATCAAAAAAGCAACCTGGAAAAGAGACTGGCGGCTCTTGCTACGTCAATGGCGGGAATGGGCCGAAGGGGGAGCGTCGGTGGAGGGATGTTCTGACCCCGAGGTCTCGGCTGCTTTCAAGAGCTCTTTAGCTTTCTGAAGGTCGTGCATCATCTGGTGCGGATTGCGTGGCGTGATGATGAGCGTGCGGGAGAGAAGCCCCGTTCTGCGTCGGATCACGAGACGACGGTTGAGGGGGCTGAAGGTGTTGTAATAGCGCTCCGCCCAAAACTTCGCATCGGTGCCCATATGGCGGATGTCCCGGATTCGGATCCAGCGAATCGGAATTCCTAGCAGGGTGATGATCAGGCGCGTGGCGGTGATGCGATAGTTAATTGAGAGAAAGATCAACACCAGGACGGCCACTGTTCCTAGCCAGGCTCCAACCCAGATCGCCAATTTAAGGATTAATTGTTCAGTCATCGTCTTGCTCCTAACCAGAGAGTGAAAGCAGGCAACAATACACCCAGGAATAGCGAACACCAAATGATCCAGCGCTGTTTCATTGATCGGAAGGCCAGCACGACGCCGAACAGCACGGTAGCGATCAACGCGAGCGACATGATGACCACTAAAGCCTTGAACAGGGCTGGCGACCAAGAGTTCGCGAAGCTGGCCGGATAGATCTGGTCTGTATGGACGGCTACCAGTCGGCTGACCAGAGTTTCAGCCTCAGCCGGGCTCTTTCGGCGGTCGATTTGAAAGGTCTGATACCACCCCGTGGCAACATAGAAGAGAAGCAGGGGGGCGAAAAAGCAGCCGAGGAACAAATGGAGTTTGCGAATTGACCTCATCGAGTCAGCCCTTGAAATGGGATGGGATACTTGTTCGGAGGGTGACTACTGGTTGGGCAATGGGATGAAGACCTTCTGCCCGATTTTGAGGCGGCTCCAGTTTACGTCTGGATTTGCCTCCATCATCATTTTCTGTGTCACCTTGAGGCCCTTGGCTCGGACTGCCGCGACGATTCCTGAAAGCGTGTCGTTGCTTTGGATGGAATAGTCAATCCCTCTGGTGGGCCCCGTGGCGCGATCGCTACTTTTCAGCTCTGAGTCGGCGATCCTTGTGGAAGTGTTGACCGGAACCGTGCGGGTGAGGGGTGGCGTTGGCACGATGGAGGTCTCGACGACCTGCTTGGCCAGTTTGCCTAGCTCAGTGAGGACCTTTTCATTGTCCGCGCGACGCTTGGAATCGACGTCCTTGATGCTTTCGGCGAGACGGCGGATCTGTTCCTGAACCGGGGTCTGGTCGGCAAGCTTTCGGGTTTCCTCGCGGATCTGCTGCAATTCCCGTCGCATGTCATCGAGTCGAGTGCGGAGCGAATGATTGGAGGCTTCGAGGTCCTCCACCCGCGCCACGAGTGCTTTCATGTTTCCCTCAAGCGCCTGTCGGAACGCCACAGCGTCGTTGCTCTCCGGGGCGGCAACGGCGGTCGACCCGCACCGCAGAACCGCGAAGAGTAAAAGCAGAGACCAAATCTTTCGCATGCGCACACCGTATGAGACTGAGGCGGCTCGTCAAAGTTCAAAGTTGCGCAGGTGTGACTCTGATCGGGCTGTCGCCTCAAACTCAAAAAAACTTTCTAGACCTCTGTTCAACCCCGAGTTGGATCCTTACTCTCCCCTAGTGACTGTGCTGGAAGTGATCCAACGGAGCAGTGAATTTCTCGCCAAGAAAGGGGTCGAGTCGCCTCGTCTCCAGATTGAGTTGCTGCTCGCCCACCAGCTCCAGCTTCCGCGTCTTAAACTTTACCTGAACTTCGATCGCATCCTCACCGAGGCTGAGGTGAAGTCACTGCGTCAAATGGTGACACAGCGTGGGGAGCGTGTTCCGCTCCAACACTTACTGGGTTCGACGAGTTTTGCTGGTCTTGAAATGCAGGTGGGGCCCGAGGTGCTGATCCCCCGTCCAGAGACCGAGCTCCTGGCTGAAAGAGCCGTGGGCTGGATCGGATCGCGTCGCCAAAGTGCGTCGCCCGCCCGTGTCGCATTGGACTATGGCACTGGGAGCGGCTGTCTTGCCATCTACCTGGCAGTGAACTGCCCGGAACTGACGGTTCATGCAGTGGACATTTCGAGCGCTGCGCTGGCGGTCGCTCGCGCCAATGCCGAACGGCACCAGGTGGCGAACCGGATTTTTTTTCATGAGAGTGACGGATTGAGTCGGGTGGAGTGTGCGCAGGGTTTCGATTTGGTCGTTTCTAATCCTCCCTATATCCCGTCGTCAGAAATCGAAACCCTCGAGCCTGAGGTCCGCAATCATGAACCTCGGCTCGCATTGGATGGAGGGACCGATGGCTTAACCTTCTACAGGCGACTAGCGTCTGAACTCGCGCCAGTCGTTCAACCTGAGGGGTTGTTGCTGCTTGAGCTGGGCGATGGACAGGCAGAAGCGGTGAGCAAATTACTCGTGACCCAGAACTGGGTTGTCGACGCCGTATACCCTGATTACAGTGCGCGCCAGCGGATGTTGGCCGCCCGACGCGGTTAGCTTGTCACGGATTGGATTGATCATGGATAGCTTACTAATTAAAGGCGGTGTGCCGCTCGAAGGCGAAGTTCAGATCAGCGGTGCTAAGAATGCTGTATTGCCCCTGATGGCGGCAGCTCTGTTGACTGAGGAGACATGCATCATCCGCCACGTGCCGGATCTGAGCGATGTGCGCTTTATGGCGCAGATTCTTAGCTCCCTGGGTGCGACGGTGAAATTTGAGGAAGGCACGCTCACCATTGCGGCCGGTAAGCTCAGGGGAATGGCGGACTACGATCTGATTCGAAAGATGCGTGGTTCGATCTGTATCCTCGGTCCGCTGCTGGCTCGACTTCACCAAGCCAAGGTCTCCCTGCCAGGTGGATGCGTCATTGGGTCGCGTCCTGTCGATCTGCATCTCAAGGGGCTTGCGGCGCTCGGTGCCCAGATCACCATCAAAGCGGGCTATGTGCACGCGAAGGCACCCAAGTTGATCGGGTCTGAGGTCTTCCTGGGAGGGCGCGCGGGACCCACCGTCCTCGGCACCGCCAACGTCATGATGGCGGCCACCCTCGCCGAAGGCGTCACTCTCATTGAGAGCGCAGCGTGCGAGCCTGAGGTGGTGGATGTTGCGAATTTCCTCAACGGCATGGGGGCGAAGATTACGGGTGCGGGGAGTCCCACCATCCAGATTGTGGGTGTTGATGCGCTCCACGGCGTGGAACACGAGGTGATCCCCGATCGAATCGAGGCCGCGACCTTTGCCATCGCTGCTGCTGCGACGGACGGGGAGATCACCATCCTGGGAGCACGTCCCGATCACCTCGCCGCCGTGATTGACAAGCTTCGGGAAGCCAACGTCAAAGTGGAGCGTCGAGGACGAGCGTTGACTGTCAAACGGGGAGGACGCCTCAAACCGGTTGATATCACAACCCTCCCCTACGCTGGGTTCCCTACCGATGTGCAGGCCCAGATGATGGTCTTGATGACCTTGACCCCCGGCCTGAGCATTATCACCGAGCGCGTGTTTGAATCCCGTTTCATGCACGTGAGCGAATTGGCGCGCCTCGGGGCGGATATTTCCATCGAAGGCCCAAGCGCCATCGTTAAAGGAGGTCGTCCTTTGAGCGGTGCCCCGGTCATGGCCAGTGACCTGCGGGCTTCGGCTGCGCTGGTCATCGCAGGGCTGGCGGCGAGTGGATCCACTCAAGTCAACCGCGTCTACCATATCGACCGTGGGTATGAGCGCATCGATTCCAAGCTCCGGGCCTTGGGTGCTCGAATCGAGCGTGTCAAAGAGAGCGCATGAAGGCTGCGATCTGGATAGCGGTGGTGATCCTGATGGTCCTGGGTGCGTTTAAGGCTTTCGAACTCTACGAGAAGCACTCCGGCGAGCAGGAGCAAACAGCCGCGAGTCACGCCAAAAGGGATGTAAACCCTGCCAGCTTGGCCGGAATGGATCGCGGGCTAGAGACGCTTTACACTGAAGCCCAAGCGAAGGGCTTCGCGGGCCTGCGCGACTTTCTTCAAACCTACCGCGGAACACCGTATCTGACCGACCCCAAATTGGCTTGGATTGAGTTGGACTACGTAGTGCTCCAAGCGACGCGTGATGCTGCCGAAGCACGGAAGACCTTCAACCAGGTCAAAGGGAGGTTGAAGCCAAATTCGCCGGTCTATTTGCGGATGAAAGATCTGGAGGCGAGTTTTCAGTAGTTGAGAATCTGGCGGCTTGTCGCGGCGGTTGGCTCTAGATCTTATTTCGACCTCCATCTTGCTTTCGTGGAGCCCTTGTCAGGAGCTTGTGAAATTAATCACAAATTCACCCTTGCGCGCTTTTAGTGCCCTATCTAGCTTGCCGCACGTCGGTTGCCGCCTGCCCCAGTATGACAACACAGAGCGAATTTGGGTATAACTCGAAAGTGGAAGGTGAGGTCATCGTGACTCGCCTTGATGCTGCAATAAACTGGTTCCGAAAGAATTCTCTATGGCCCATGCCAATGGGTTTGGCCTGCTGCGCCATCGAGCTCATGGCAGCCGGAGCCAGTCGATTCGACATCTCCCGCTTCGGCTCCGAAGTCATGCGGTTTTCCCCTCGTCAATCTGACGTGATGATTGTGGCAGGCACGGTGACCTATAAGATGGCTCTGGCGGTTCGCCGAATTTACGAGCAGATGCCTGAGCCGAAGTGGGTGATCGCTATGGGGGCGTGCGCCTCTACCGGCGGTATGTATCGGAGCTACGCAGTTCTCCAGGGAGTGGACAATATTCTTCCGGTGGACGTCTACGTTGCCGGCTGTCCTCCGCGGCCTGAGGCGCTTTTGGATGGGTTGCTGAAGCTGCAAGCCAAGATCGCTGTAGAGCCCGTTCGGGCGGCTACGGCTTAGGTTTCGTTCCAGGTTTCGTTTAGTCTGACGCCTCAATCGATTCATCAGGTTTTTTCCATGTCCACGATCGAAAATGCTCAGAAACTCGCCGCGCGATTTGGTGAGTTGCTTGCCCCTCTCGCGGAGTTCCGCTCTGAGGTCACGGTTTCTGTGCTGGATGCCGAGCGCATCGTCGAGGTCTGTGAGTTCGCCAAGAACACTCTCGGTTTCTCGTTCCTACTGGATATCTGCAGCGTCGACAACTACGGGGACGATCCGCGATGGACCGTGGTCTACGAGCTTTTCCATCTTGAGCAAAAGGTTCATCTCCGTCTGTGCACCGGGGTGAGTGAGGAGAAATCTGAGCTTCCGACGATCAGCGGAGTGTGGCGGACGGCCGACTGGCACGAGCGAGAGATCTACGACATGATGGGGATTCGGTTCCGCGGTCATCCGGACCTCCGCAGGATTCTCATGTGGGACGGCTATCCTTATTTTCCCCTCCGAAAGGATTTTCCCCTCGCCGGCAAGCCGACCGAGCTTCCGGATATTGCTTTCACGCGATCCGCTCCCCTGGAGGGCGGCCCATTCGTGACGGTGGCAGGAGGCAAAGATACCCAAGACCGCGAGCCGCGCGTTCGGGGACCGAAGGAATAACTCAAGATTCCCCATGCCAACTGTTCAAACGATTGAAGTGAAGGAAGCTGCCGAGAGGCTCGCTGCGGCTGATGAACTTCAGGACCTGCAGGGCGAGAAGATGGTGCTCAACATGGGCCCGTCACATCCTTCCACCCACGGGGTGCTCCGCATCTTGCTGGAGATGGATGGCGAGATCATTACCAAGGCGACCCCCGATGTGGGGTATCTCCATCGGGGGGATGAAAAGATCGCGGAGAACATG
>JAYTTC010000282.1:0-6827 GCA_043745255.1 Verrucomicrobiales bacterium | reverse complement strand
TTTCTCTGCAAGTTGCCCAAAACCACAACTTGCATTATCCCCTTTATTTTCAGGGTTTTCATGCGTGTTCGCGCAGATTCATTCATGGAACTTATCGGCTGAAAGCCCGCTCGATTCGAACGATGCTACAAAAATAGTGTCCCGTCGCGGCTGGGCTACGCTAGGACTTCCTGGGTTCCGTCGAGCGAAGCATTTCAACCAAGGAAGGCTCAAGCTGGGAGTGGCGGAAGGGATATCCGCTCTGGAGAAGTCGCCCCGGCTTCACCCGCGCGCTGGCGAGCAGCGTGGCGTCGGCCATCTCACCGAAGGCCAGCCGGGCCGCAAAGGCAGGCAAGGGAAGGAAGGCCGGACGATGAACCGCGGAAGCGAGACGCTGTGTGAATTCCCTGTTAGTGACAGGCTGGGGAGACACCACGTTGACGACTCCGTGCAGTGAGGGTCGATCCGTCACGTGACGGATCACGCCGACCACATCCTCAAGAGTGATCCAACTCATGAACTGATTCCCGCTTCCGATCACGCCTCCAAGTCCCAGACGAAAAGGGATAAGCATTTTGGCCAGCGCGCCACCGCAGGGAGCCAGGATGATTCCAAAACGCAATATCACCCGACGGATTCCCGCAGTGGCCACGGGATCGGATGCGGCCTCCCACTCGCGACAGACAGTCGGCAAGAATCCGGTGCCGGGACGGCTCTCCTCATCCAGCCACTCGGATCCTCGATCTCCATAAAACCCAATGGCAGACGCCGACACGAAGACGCCCGGTGGATTCGCGCATCCTGCAATCGCGGTGGCCAAGAGTCTTGTCCCCACGACTCGGCTTTCGCGAAGAGCGCGCTTCCTCGCCTGCGTCCAACGACCGACAGCAATATTGTCCCCGGCCAAATGCACGACTGCATCAACATCGGTGAGCGCGGCAGAGTCCAGTTGGTCTCTCGTGGGATCCCAGAAGAACGCGTCAGGACGGACCTGGTGGCGGTCCCGCACCAAACGACGCACAGAATGGCCCGCCTCCGATAACGCGGGCAGGAGAGCCGATCCAACAAAGCCGCTTGCTCCGGTGACGAGAACCTTCATGAACGGGCAGAGAATGTACCTGACTCTGCTAAGCGCAAGGGCCAATGGATGATGGATAGCCTTTGGAAATGACATCGGTAGTCTCGCGGCGTGACTCCGCTCACCTATCGACCTGGCGCTCATCGTTCAACGCCCTTCCTCCCATGAGATATTTCCTTACCCCCCTGTTTGCCTTCAGTCTCGTGCTTCAGACCCTGACAAGATCGCGCGCACGATTCGCTGCCGCGCTCTTACTTGCGCTCACGGCTTGGACCGTCGAGCTCACCGCGGCGGCGGAACTCAAGTCGACCCTCGAGCTCTCGTCAGCTGTCGCACGGGTGTTTGATCCGGTCCGACTGGAAGAGATGGATACGGTCATCCGGACGGCGATCAGCGAAAGGAATTGTCCGGGTGCGGTGCTCTGGATGGAACAGAGCAACACCACCTATCTGAAGGCGTATGGAAATCGTGCCTTGCTGCCGAAACCGGAGTCGATGTCTGTCGACACGATCTTTGACGCGGCCTCTTTGACCAAGGTCGTGGCCACCACTCCCTGTGTGATGAAATTAGTTGAGCGTGGGCAGCTCGATTTAGAAGCGCCGGTGTCGCGCTATCTGCCGCGTTTCACTGGCGAAGGGCGGGACGCGGTGCTTGTTCGTCACCTGCTCACGCACACCTCCGGATTTCGCCCAGGTTTGTCGAGAGCGATGCCCTGGAGCGGATACGAACAGGGCATCGGCTTGGCGCTCACTGAGAAGCCGGAGACGACTCCGGGCACGCAGTTTCGCTACAGCGATATCAACTTCATCCTTCTGGGAGAGATCGTGCAGCGTGTTACCGGAGAGCGTTTGGATACCTTCGCTCGAAAGGAAATCTTCGCACCGTTGAAAATGCGCGATACCGGATTTCTCCCCACACCGGGGCTCCGCAAACGAATCGCTCCCACTGAAAAAGTGGAAGGCACCCTACTCCGTGGCGTGGTGCATGATCCGACCTCGCGTCTCATGGGAGGAGTCACCGGTCACGCCGGCCTCTTCACCACCGCAGCCGATCTCGCACGCTACTGCCGCATGCTGCTGAACGAAGGAGAACTCAATGGAGTTCGTCTGTTCAAGGCGGAGTCGGTGCGCTTGATGACTTCCGTTCACACCGATGCTGCCGTGTTGGCGCGACGCGGACTGGGATGGGATATTGACTCACCCTACAGTCGGCCCCGTGGCCGGATCTTTCCCATCGGCTCCTACGGCCACACTGGATTCACCGGCACCGCTCTCTGGATCGATCCTTTCTCCCACACTTTTTACATCTTTCTGTCCAACCGAGTTCATCCCGATGGGAAGGGCAGCATTCTTTCCCTGCAGATCGAGCTCGGGACACTCGTCGCGCAGGCGATCCGAGGTTTCGATTTCGAGTATGTTCCAAACGCTCTCCCACCGCGCAGTCCCGCTACCAACGGGCCTAGCCATTCCAGTACCGGAGCGGTGTTGAATGGAATCGATGCCTTGGTGCGCGATGGCTTTCAGCCGCTGCGCGGACTTCGCGTCGGCCTGATTACCAATCACACAGGCCAGGACAGGCGTCGGCGCGCCACCATCGATTTGTTGAGTCGCGCACCGGGTGTCACCCTGAAAGCCCTCTTTAGTCCGGAACATGGAGTCCGCGGTCAGGCCGACGAACAAGTCTCGGACAGTCGTGACCTCACGACCGGACTCCCCATCTACAGTCTGTACGGCGAGCGACGCGCGCCGACCTCCGAACAACTCAACGGGCTGGACGCGCTGGTCTTCGACATCCAAGACATCGGAGCTCGGTTCTATACCTACATCGCCACCCTGGGGAACTGTCTCGAAGCGGCATCCCGTTCGGGTCTTCGCTTTGTGGTGTTGGATCGTGTGAATCCGGTGAATGGAATCGACGTGCAAGGGCCGGTACACACAAATGTTTCCACCTTCGTGGCCTTTCATTCCCTGCCGCTGAGACACGGAATGACCGTCGGCGAGTTGGCCCGAATGTTTTGTGCCGAACGTGGATGGAAGGTGGCGCTGACTGTGGTGCCAGTCGAAGGCTGGCAGCGTTCCCAGTGGTATGACGAAACCGGCCTCCCGTGGTCCAACCCGTCGCCGAATATGCGCTCGATGGCGGGAGCGGCGCTCTACTCCGGACTCGGCTTGCTCGAGTCGGCGGTCTCGGTGGGCCGGGGAACGGATTCACCCTTCCAAGTGGTCGGCGCGCCTTACGTGAACGATCTGGTCCTGGCGGCGACGCTCAACTCAAGGGAACTGGCAGGAGTCCAGTTCATGCCCATCCATTTCCGTCCCAACAACAGCACTTTCAAAGGACGCGATTGCGGCGGCGTCTTCATCCACGTGATGAATCGTCTGCGGCTTGATCCCATCGCGGTCGGAGTGGAAATCGCGCGCAGTCTGCAGCAGCTGTATCCGGCGGATTTTGCCAGTGAAAAAATGCGCCCCCTGCTGACCGACGAGCCGACATTGGCGGCCATCCGAAACGGCACATCCCTCGCAGCGATGCAGGCCCAGTGGGAGCCCGCTCTGGAGGCCTTCAAGCGTCGCCGCCATCCGTTTCTCTTGTACCCTTAAGCCACCGAGGAGCCCGTCCCAATCCATCGGCTCCGCGCGAGTCATTGGTTTGGTTGTTCGCGCTCTCCTCGCTTCTCAATGGCTCTATTCCCCCTTACGCTCACGGGACGGAATATGTCCCCTCTTGAAATAACGGGTCTGTTTTTTTCAGCAATGATCGCTGGCGTGATGAACGCCGTTGCCGGCGGGGGCACTCTCGTCACCTTCCCCACCTTGCTCTACTTCGGCACTCCACCGATCGTGGCCAATGCCACCAGCACTCTCGGGCTGCTGATCGGGACCGTTGGCAGCGTCTACGGCTATCGACGCCATCTGGGCATGGTAAAACTTTGGCTCGGGAGATTTGTGCCGGTGAGCATCGCAGGCGGACTCATCGGAAGCGCGCTCTTGAGCTTCACCACCGACAGGACCTTTTCGAAACTTGTCCCCTTTCTGATCCTTTTTGCCACTGTTCTATTCCTCACTCAGGGATTTTTTCGACGACTGGCGATATCAGACGCTGCTGCGAGCCAGGAAGCGGGTCATCAATCGGTGAAATGGGCCGTTGCGTTTCAGTTCGCAGTCGCGATTTATGGGGGTTATTTCGGCGCGGGTATCGGAATCCTCATGCTCGCCTCCCTGGGGTTCCTCGGATTGACGGATATCCATGAGATGAACGCTCTGAAGACAGTGCTCGGGGCTCTGATCAACCTAGTCTCCGCGATCTGGTTCATCGGTGCCGGTCTGATCCAATGGCCAAAGGCGGGGATCATGACCCTTGGGGCGCTCATCGGCTACTATCTCGGGTCCCACTATTCACAGCGGATCCCGCAGACGCAGGTGAGACGAATCGTAACTCTGATCGGATTTCTGATTTCGGCGGTCACTTTCTACAAAGAGTTTCTCAGATAGAAACCCGGTAACGGCTCACTCCTCTCTCAAGAAGTCGGTTCCCGTCATTGAAGCGCAGCGGATCCGGCATTCCGGTCGTCGCCGCCAGAGCGCTCCCTGCGGAGGCGATCTGCAGGAGCAGCAAGATCGCCAGCGGAAGGGGAGCCGCAGTCGCGAATGAACGAGTGCCTTGACGAACCAGATCCCATCCAACAGTCATATCCGACCTTGCGGTTCAGCCTTTCGGCCGAGCAACTTAAATCTCATCCCAGGGAGCGGCAATCCTCTTGGTTCACTCTGAGTTCTTCGCCATAGTCCGACCCATGACTGAGACGCAGCGACAAATCCTCGAAGCTCTGTTGGAACTGGAGCGCGCTGTCGCTTCGATGCCCACCGCCCATCCCAAGCCAAACCTCCTCTCTCTCTTCAGCCGGATCGACTCGCTGACCGCATCACTTCCTACGTCCACCGATCCGAACCTGCTGCACTACCTTCATAAGCGAAGCTATCAGAAGGCACGGGTCCACCTGGAAGGACATGACGCGGAAAACCAGGTCGGCAATTGTCGTCATGTCTGATTCACCGTCCCTCCGCTTTTCATGCTGAACGATACTATCGCGGCCATCGCCACTCCTCTTGGGGAAGGAGGGTTGGCAGTCATTCGAATTTCGGGCGAAGGCTCGGTCGCGATCGCCGAGCGGTGTTTTCGACCCGGGAAACGTGATGCGACTGCTCTCTCCAAAGTCCCGACTCACACCGTTCACTACGGGCATCTTCATCGGGAAGGCGTGAACATTGACGAGGTTCTGGTCACCGTGCTTCGTGCACCACGCACTTTCACCCGCGAGGACGTGGTTGAGGTCTCCTGTCACGGAGGACTCCTTCCTGCCAAACTGGTACTCGATGCCCTTCTCGCCGCAGGGGCCCGCCTGGCGGAACCCGGCGAGTTCACTCGTCGCGCCTTCCTGAACGGACGCATCGACCTCGCTCAAGCTGAGGCGGTGGCAGACGTGATCCACGCCCGTACCGAGCTCGCTCTTACCGCAGCTAGCGAGCAGCTCGCAGGCAAGCTTTCCGCGCGCATCCATCGCTTGCGCGACGATCTGATGCGGACCCTCGCTCACGTCGAAGCCCACATCGATTTTCCGGACGAGGATATCGCCCCGGACACTCGAAGTCAGTTGCTCGCCCAGCTAGATGAGGGGGGGCGCTTCATCGACGAACTGCTCCGCACTGCGAACGAGGGACAGTTGCTGCGTCGTGGAGTCAGAGCCGCCATTGTAGGTCGGCCCAACGCGGGGAAATCGAGCCTGTTGAATCAGTTGTTGGGTCGCGATCGCGCGATCGTTTCGCCGATTCCAGGGACCACACGCGACACTATTGAAGAGACCGCCAACATCCGCGGACTGCCGGTGGTGTTCATCGATACGGCCGGACTCCGCGAAGCAGGCGACGTTCTCGAGCAGGAAGGCATTCGACGAAGCCGCGAGTCACTCTCGCAAGCCGAGCTGATTCTGCATGTTGTGGATCGCTCCGCACCGCTGAGTGAGTTTGACCGCTCTCTGATACACGAACTTTCCGATCGCAAAACCATCTGGGTCGCCAACAAGGCCGATCTTCCTTCGCAGCTACAGTCACCTCCTGGAAGCTCACGCTGGATCGAGGTGAGCTGCAGTGAGGGGACCGGCGTGGAGACCTTGAAAGATGGAATCAAGGAACTACTCTGGTCTGGAGAGATTCGCGCCGAAATGTTGCAAGTGATGATCAACTCTCGACACCAGGACGCGCTGCGACGCGCCCAACTTGCAGCCTCACAGGCGGCGCAGGCCCTCCGGGAGGAGCTGACACTAGAGCTGGTCGCGATGGATCTGCGAATCGCCGCGAACGCGGTCGGAGAGGTGGTGGGGAAGACCACCACCGAGGATTTGCTCGATTCCATCTTCAGCCAATTCTGCCTCGGGAAGTAGACCCGACGTCTGCAGCGTCGTCCCTACGGAAGGATCCGGCGGGGATGGGCCGATACGGCCCACACTACAGAGTTACAGAGAACATGCCCTCGCACGGTTTCCGTCTTCTGTAGCGTCGTCCGTATCGGACGATCGGGGCGGGGGGATGGGCCGATACGGCCCACACTACAGAAGAGAACATGCCCTCGCACGGTGTCCGTCTTCTGTAGCGTCGTACGTATCGGACGATCGGGGCGGCACTCTCAGCTAGCCCGCGCTGGGGCCAATTCTGAGCAGTTGAAGATGGGGCTTGTTGGCGGCGCGGGAGGCTTCGAGATCGATGCGGAAGCAGGC
>JAYTTC010000281.1:0-6866 GCA_043745255.1 Verrucomicrobiales bacterium | reverse complement strand
CATGCGAGGCCACGGGCCGTCGTCGAAAGCTTTGCGGGCGTGCTCGATGGCCAGCTCCGCGTCGCGGACTGATCCATCGCCGACCGTCGCAATCACTTCGTGGGTTGCGGGGTTTAGAACCTCGCGACTCGCCCCTTCGAGCGGCTGACGCCACTCCCCTCCGATAAATAAATTTGCCAGCTTCATACCGAGGATTGCTAACTCAGTTTCAGGATCAACGACCGAATCTCAGTCATGTCTTCCATTGCGTATCGAATGCCCTCACGCCCAAATCCACTCTGTTTCACCCCGCCATAGGGCATCTGTTCAACGCGAAAGGTCGGGACGGTGTTAATCAGGACCGCCCCCACTTCAAGCGTCTCGAAGGCCTGGAATGCGCGCTGCACATCCTGGGTGAACACGCCCGCCTGGAGCCCAAAGTCCGAGGCATTCACCATCGCGAGTGCGTCCTCGAATCGCTCGTAGCTCTGCAGCACCACCAGGGGTGCGAAAACCTCCCTGCTGCAGACTTCCATGTCTGCGGTGACGTTTTCCAACACGGTAGGATCCAGGTAGGGTCCATGGGCCGTTCCTCCGGTGAGAAGCGTGGCACCGCCCGACACCGCCAACCGGATCCAACCCAGCACTCTTTCCAGAGCGGCGGGATCGATCATCGGACCGGCAACATTGCTTCGATCCCGTGGGTCCCCCGCCCGCACGTGCGAGGCGATATGCGCCAGAAAACTGGACCGGAACGCCTCATACACCGGACGATGCACCAACACGCGCTGCACGCTGATGCACGACTGCCCGGCATAGGCGAAGCCGCCGCTCGCGATCGCACTGACCACGCGGGCAAGATCCGCATCCTCATGCACCACCACCGCAGCGTTTCCTCCGAGCTCGAGGGTGATCTTCTGGCGACCACAGCGCTCCTTCAGCCTCCACCCAACCGCAGAACTACCGGTGAACGAAACCATCGCCACGCGGGAGTCCCCAACCAAATGGCCGGCGTCCTCGTTCGCGCAGGGAACGATATTCATTTGCCCAGGCACCACTCCTGCCGTCTGCAACACCTCCCCTAGCAGCAACGCGGTGAGCGGAGTCTTTGGTGCCGGCTTGACGATCATGACATTGCCGGTGGCGAGGCAGGGGGCGACTTTGTGGGCGACAAGATTGAGGGGGAAGTTGAAGGGCGTGAGGGCGTAGATGCACCCGATGGGAAAACGACGGGTCATTCCGAGATAGCCTTTTCCAGTCGAGAAGGCTTCCATCGGAATCATCTCGCCTGCCATCCGACGTGACTCTTCGGCCGCGGCCGTAAAGGTGGAGATCGCGCGCGACACCTCTGCTTCGGCCAAGGCGATCGGTTTGCCGGCCTCCATGAGGAGGGTCTCCACGAACTCAGCCTGGCGACGTTTTAGCTCGTGAGCCACTCGAAGCAGGAGATCCGCACGCTCAAATGCAGGAGACAAACGCGTGCGTTGGAAAGCGGTCTGAGCGGCGGCGAGAGCCGCTTCTAAATGTTCACGCCCCCCGATCGGTGCCTCCGCGATCCGCTCGCCCGTCGCGGGGTTCAACACCGCGACGTTGCGGGGAGTGGCGATCCATTCTCCACCAATCCACATCCGCCGAGCCTGGGCTGGAGCGATCATGCGATTTCAGGCAATTGGACTACATCCGTTCGACTTCCCGTTTCTCAACATAAATGGGCAGACCTTCTTTAGAAAAGCTATCCATGAACGGCTCAGGATCGACGGCCTCGGGCATCATGACACCCCGCTCTTTAATCTTCCCGGTCACGATGAGCTTCGCTGCCAGAGCCGGCGGGATGCCGGTCTGCACTTCCGTCAGGGAGTATCCGTAGCGCTCATAGGTCTCACGATGACTATCCATGGTGTAAACGAAATACTCCACGCGCTTGCGATCCTTGGTGCCGCGCACCTCGGTACCCACGCACGAGTAACCATCCACGGTCGCGCCAAGCTGGGCCGGCTTAGGCAGATTGACCGTCGCCACTCGCACCGGAGAAACCTCCACCCCATCGACCTTCACCTTCTTCCAAGTATCCAGATCGAGCAGAGCGAGCGATTTGGCCAGGTGATACACCTTGTCTGAAATGGTGTATTTGAACACCGAGTACTGCACGCCCTTCTCCACGAAGGGCGGGTAAATTCCGAGGCTAACTCCCTCCTCGTGGGCGACGGCGTAAGTTTTCATCAGGCCGATCGGCTCGGGAAATCGCACCCAATCCACCTCCGTCTCGAGTGGCTTGCCTGAAGTGACACGGCCATCCTTCACAAAATACGGAACCGCGCCCAACTCCTCAAAGAGCGTCTCCGGATTGAACAGAACAGCGAATCGATATCCCTTTACCTCGGCATTGTCGGCATCAAGAACACGGATGGTGGAGGCGGTGTCGAGTCGATCCATCGCCCATCGAGCGAATACATTCACCGCGCCCGGATCCATGCCCATGCACAGCAGACCGAGAATTCCTTTGTCGAGGAAGGTGGGATTGAAACGCTCGATCTCAGCTTCGAATGAATTCTTGCCGGGACGCTTCAGGCCGGGAGGCGAATAGATATCTGCCGCCATGTCGATGTAGTGCGATCCTGCTTTCCCGCAGGCCTCCAGCACCGAGTGGTTCACAAAGCAGGGGCAAGCGTTGAGGGTCACGGAAATCTTCCTGTCCTTCATGAACTGCACCAGCGCTTCGGTATCCATCGCGTTCACCTGATGCACCTCGAACCGGCTTCGCTTGGTTTGCTGATGCAGCTTCTGCGCGAAAGTGGTGTCGATGTCGGCCAAAATAATCCGATCAAAACAATCGTAGTCGTGCAACTTCTGGCCAATCACCGAACCCACCCCGCCCATCCCCATCACCATTGCATTTGCCATAACTTGCCTTTCGCCTTGAGTTGCCCGTCGACATGCCAATCCACACTGCGGCTACGGGGTAATCTAGGACAGGCCGGCTCGGTGTGCAAAGAACTGCCGCGAAAGAAGTTACTTTTTGAATTTGCCCTTGTTGCCAAGTCGAGCCGGGCAGGTTCGACTCGCATCCTGAGACAAAATGGAAGCAAGCCCGGCCGGTCCGCGAGGGGCAACGTCCCGAATCGGTACAGTCCGACCCTCGGCCTCGATTCGAAGCGACGCGCTTCTGCGAAAACTTTACCTGCAGGATTGGCAAATGATCAGGGTGTGGTTCATTAGCGTATGGGTCGCGTAGCACTGGAGCAGTTGCAGGCGCTGGACAGGGAGTTTCATCTGCATCCCTTTACCAACCACGCAGAGATGCATACGAGCGGCACTCACGTCATCGAGAGTGCCGAGGGCTGCTATGTTACCGATGTTCAAGGAAGACGTTATCTGGACGGACTCGCAGGACTTTGGTGCGTGAACGTGGGGTATGGGAGACGCGAGATTATCGAGGCGGTCCATCTCCAGATGCAGCGTCTTCCCTATTACTGTTCTTTCTTCAACACCACTCACGAGCCGGCGATCTTGCTCGCGGAACGGCTGGGTCGCCTTGCGCCAGGAAGACTTCGTTACTCCCAGTTTTCGAACTCCGGTTCGGAGGCCAATGAGACCGCCCTCAAGATGATCCGAGCCTGGAACAAGCTCCGAGGTCGGCCGAACAAGACAAAGATTCTCTCTAGAGAGTTCTCCTATCATGGCGTCACCCTAGCGACGACCAGCCTCACGGGCTTGACCAGCTGCAGCGCGCCATTTGATCTCCCACTAGCGGGCTTTATTCATGTGCCCGCACCCCACCCTTACGCGACGGACACTCACCTGGATCCTGAAGCCTACGGCCAGTGGTGCGTGGGTGAAACAGCACGCATTATTGCTCAAGAAGGAGCGGACACAATAGCGGCTATTTTTATCGAACCGGTGCAAGGGGCGGGAGGAGTCATTGTGCCTCCGGCCAACTACCTCAGCGCTCTGCGCCAGCTGTGCCGTGACAAAGACATTCTGTTCGTAGCCGACGAAGTCATCACCGGTTTCGGGCGCCTGGGCGATTGGTTCGCCAGCCATCTCTGGGATCTCGATCCGGATCTCATGACACTGGCGAAAGGGATCACCAGCGGATACCTACCGCTCGGAGCCACCATGGTGAGCGAGGAGATCGGAAAGGATCTGATCCGGGGCGGCTACTTCGCCCATGGGTTCACCTACAGCGGCCACCCGACTTCCGCAGCCGCAGCACTCGCGAATTTGGATATTCTGGAAAAGGATGGGCTCATCGAGAGAGTGAAGAATGACATTGGCCCTTATTTTCAAGGGCGGTTGCGCAAGTTGGCGGCACACCCGGCAGTGTCAGACGTGCGCGGACAGGGTCTGATCGGGGCGCTCGAGTTGATCCCACCTGGAGGGAAGCCCGCACTCAAGCCTGACATGTTCCTCGGAGCGAAGGCCGCAAAAATTGCCCGAGGCGAGGGGGTGATCGTTCGTGGAATTCGCGACCTGATCGCCTTGTCTCCGCCGTTTGTCATCACCCACACCGAAGTCGATGAACTATTCGACGCTGTGGGGCGATCCCTGGATCAGCTCTGGAGCTGATGGCCATGTCTGGGGTGGGTTTGGCCCGTCGGACCCGAGCGCCAACGGCGCGGCCTCATCCCAGCCTGGGGCCAACGCCCCAGGACAACGTCGCAAAAACACCGTAAGGGCTGAAGGCCCGCTCTATCCACGGCAAAACATATCCCATCCTCAAATCCCGATTTGATGATTTGACGTTTTTAAGAGCTTCCTCCACTTTGCGAGTCGCGACTGGATCCCGAAGGTCCTGGGTAACTTGGCAACTTTACCCGATGGGCATTCGGCCGATCATCACAGCGGACCGACTGTTTGCATCAAATGAGCACGTTGAAGAATAGCGCGGAGCGGCTAGCACAGCTGCTGCGGGAACGGATCGTCATTATTGACGGGGCGATGGGCACCGTCATCCAGCAGTACTTGCTGGACGAGGCGAAGTTCCGTGGGGAGCGGTTCAAGGACTGGACCGGGAAAGACCTCAAGGGCAACAATGAGCTTCTCAACCTGACCCAGCCGCAGATTATCGAGGAGATTCATCGCCGCTACTTCGAGGCAGGGGCTGATATCGTTGAGACCAACACCTTCAACGGGCAGTTTATTTCCCTGGCGGATTACGGGATGGAGTCGCTGGCCTATGAAATGGCGCGTGCGGGAGCCGAGTGCGCGCGTCGGGCAGCGGACTCGGTGATGGCAGCTCAGCCTGGAAGAGTCTGCTGGGTTGCGGGTGCTATCGGACCCACCACCAAGACCTCCTCCATCTCCACCGACGTCAACGACGCGTCTTCCCGAGGGACAGATTTCGACACCCTGGTCCGCGCCTACGGCGAGCAAGCTCGAGCGCTGCTGGATGGCGGCGTGGATATTCTTTTGGTTGAGACCATCTTCGACACACTGAATGCCAAGGCGGCATTCTTCGCCATCGAGCAGCTGTTTGAGGAGCGTGGAATTGAACCGCTCCCTTACGGAGGCACCCCGATGCCGGGCAAGGCGGTGATTCCACTCATGGCTTCGGTAACTTTCATTCAGAAGAATGGAGTGCGAGGGGTCACAGGACAGACGGTGGAGGCGTTTTGGAATTCGCTGTCGCATGTTCCATTGTTGAGCGTGGGCATGAACTGCGCTCTCGGCCCCAAGGAGATGAGGCCGCTGATCGAGGAGCTTTCCAAACTCGCGCCCATCTATGTGAGCGTCTATCCCAACGCGGGATTGCCTAACCCTCTCCTGCCCACCGGATTTCCCGAGACTCCCGAGACCCTGGCGCCGCAGTTGGAAGAATGGGCGCGGAATGGGATTTTCAATTTCGTGGGCGGATGCTGTGGCACGACGCCTCCCCACATCGAGGCCATCGCGGCAGCGGTACGCGGGATCGCGTCGCGTGTCGTTCCAACCGTCGAGCCCTATCTGCGACTGAGTGGAAACGACGCCCTCACTCTCACGCCTCAGACCAATTTTGTGAACGTGGGTGAGCGGGCCAATGTGACCGGCTCGCCGAAGTTCTCGAAGCTGATCCTGGCCGGCCAGTATGAGGAGGCGGTGGCTGTCGCGCGTCAACAAGTGGAGAACGGCGCCCAGATCGTCGACGTAAACATGGACGAGGGGATGTTGGACGGTGTCGCGGCCATGACGCGATTCCTCAACTACATCATGACCGAGCCGGAGATCGCCAAGGTTCCGGTAATGGTCGATTCCTCGAAATGGTCGGTGCTCGAGGCCGGACTGAAATGCGTCCAGGGCAAGGGCATCGTCAACTCGATCTCTCTCAAGGAAGGAGAGGCTAAGTTCCTGGAACAGGCGCGCCTCGTTCGCCGCTATGGCGCGGCGGTGGTGGTGATGGCCTTCGACGAACGCGGCCAGGCGGACTCCTTTGAACGGAAGATCGAAGTCTGCAAGCGCAGCTACGACCTGCTGGTGCAAAAGATTGGATTCCCGCCGCAGGACATCATTTTCGATCCGAATATCCTCACCGTCGCCACCGGAATCGAGGAGCACAATAACTACGCGCTCGACTTCATCCGCGCTACCCAGTGGATCAAACAGAATCTCCCCCGAGCCAAGGTGAGCGGCGGTGTGTCCAACATCTCTTTCAGCTTTCGAGGAAATAACCATGTGCGTGAAGCCATGCACAGCGCCTTCCTTTACCATGCCATCAAGGCAGGCTTGGATATGGGAATCGTCAATGCAGGCATGCTCGAGGTCTACGAGGAGATCCCCAAGGATTTGCTCCAACTCGTGGAAGATGTGCTGCTGAACCGCCGTCCGGATTCCACCGAACGGCTGGTGGCCTATGGCGAATCACTCAAGCAGCAAGGCAGCAAGGAGGCTATCGAGAAGGTGGAGGCTGAGTG
>JAYTTC010000280.1:0-6883 GCA_043745255.1 Verrucomicrobiales bacterium | reverse complement strand
CCTACCAGGCGCGCAAGGTGGCCGCAGCGCTCGGGCTCAAGGGGGACGCGTTCAATTCCGCCGTTAAGCTCATCACGGGCGTCTATAAGACCTGGTGGGATTCTGATGCCTCGATGGTGGAGATCAACCCGCTTTGTATCGTTGTGGGGCCAGATGGGAAGGAAGCGCTGGTGGCGGTCGATGCTAAGATCGGGCTCGACGACAACGCGCTCTATCGCCATCCGGAAATATTGGCCATGCGCGATCTCGCGGAGGAATCCCCTCTTGAAATCGAAGCCAGCAAATTTTCGCTGAACTACATCAAGCTCGACGGGAGCATCGCCTGTCTGGTGAACGGCGCCGGCCTCGCCATGGCTACCATGGATATCATTCAGCACTATGGCGGATCTCCAGCCAACTTCCTGGACGTTGGGGGGGGTGCAAGCAAGGAGCAGGTCAGCGCGGCCTTCAAGATCATCCTGAGCGACCCGCACGTGAACGCGATCTTCGTGAACATTTTCGGCGGCATCATGGATTGCAACGTCATTGCCACAGGGATTGTCGAGGCGGTGAGGGAGACGGGTCTGAAGCTGCCGTTGGTGGTGCGTTTGGAAGGCAATAACGTCCTTGCCGGCAAAGCGACCCTGAAGGACAGCGGGCTCACCATCGTGAGCGGTGACACCATGGCGGACGCGGCGCAAAAGGTCGTCAAAGCGGTGGCTCAGTAATCTCAGACTTTCCTCCCATGGCTATTCTCGTTACTTCTCAGACCCAAGTGCTGGTGCAGGGCATCACCGGAAGTTTTGGCGCTCGGCACACGCAACTCAGCCTCAGCTACGGCAGTCGAATCGTGGCCGGTGTGACGCCCGGCAAAGGCGGCCAGCTCTTCGATAATAAGGTCCCCATCTTCGACACCGTTGCTCAGGCCGCGAAGGCCACCGGCGCGACCGCGAGTGCGGTGTTCGTTCCTCCTCCTTTCGCGGCAGACGCGATTCTGGAGGCTGTCGACGCGGAGTTGGATTTGGTCGTCTGCATCACCGAGGGCATTCCCGTGAATGACATGGTTCGCGTAAAGCGAGCCATGGAGGGACGCAAGACTCGGCTCATCGGACCGAACTGCCCTGGCATTGTCACCCCGGGTGAGGGGAAGGATTCTCACGGCGGTTGCCGCATCGGAATTGCACCGGGGTATATCCACAAGCGTGGAAACATCGGGGTTGTCTCTCGCAGCGGGACATTGACCTACGAAGCCGTGTTTCAACTCACGTCCCGGGGCGTGGGTCAAAGCACCTGCGTGGGGATTGGTGGGGACCCGGTCAACGGCACGTCCCATCTGGACGTCATCAAGATGTTCATGGCGGATCCCGATACCCATGGGATCATCATGATTGGGGAGATCGGCGGGAGCGCCGAGGAAGAAGCCGCCGACTGGATTCGACAGCACGGAACCAAGCCGGTGGCCGGTTTCATTGCGGGTGCCACGGCTCCTCCGGGGCGTCGCATGGGTCACGCCGGCGCGATCGTAAGCGGCGGGAAAGGGACAGCGTCGGCTAAGATTGAGGCGTTTCGCGCCGCAGGCATCGGCATCGCTGCCACGCCTTCGGAAATGGCAGACACGCTCCTGAAGCTGATGTGAGGCGGTGGCCCTGCTCGACTTCATTCTTAATCTCGCCGCCCTTCTGCTCTGGCTGAATTGGCGGCTGTTGGCTCTTGCTCCTCGGGAGTCCGGGCCTTCCGGAATCTCCCTCGCTGGGACGCTTAAGAGCACAGCGGCCTCGCGATCACCCCGTTGGCCCTATCTCTCCGGTCTGGTCGGACTGCTGCTCGTTCGTTCCCTCGCCTACCACACCATCGGATCGAACCTTGCCGAGAGGATGACTCTCCCGTTTGGAATCGTCTCAATTTCCTTCAATCCCCGCATTCTCAAGCAAATGTTCCTGTTTTCGGGGTTGAGCTTTGGACTTTTCCTTGGGGCTTTTTATCTGTGGCTGCTGCTCTTTTCGATCGTTAATACCCGGGTGACGGAGCCGAACGCCTGCCTTCGCCTCTTGCGCCTGCATTTGGGATGGTGGGAGCGACGCTCGGTTTGGTTGAAGCTTCTGCTACCGGGAGCGCTCGGTGCACTGGCGTGGCTGATAGCGGCCTCTCTTATTGAGGCCTTGGCTCTCTTCCCTGCACAAAGCTCGAACACAGCTCGGGGTCTTCGCGCCTGTCTCGTGGGACTCTACACGTATCTCTGCTGGGTTCCGCCGCTCGCAAGTGTTCTGGTTCTGTACATGGTCAACAGCTATGTGTATCTCGGTGAGTCCGCGTTCTGGGGTTTTGTTCAGGTCACGGGACGCAATCTGATCGAGCAATGTGGCCTCGCAAAATTGCGCCTTCGCAGGCTCGATTTCGCACCGGTGCTACTCCTGGCTCTGGTCTGGTTCTTACAGTGGCGAGGGCATCTCGGTTGGTTTTTCGGAGGCGCCAGACTACTCGTCGAAGGCTGGAACCGGTTGCGGTAGCAAGGCGCTCGAAACGTTGAAGCACGCTTCCCTGAAGGGACCCCACAAAATCTGCCACATCCTACTTGGTCATGGCGGGCCGAGGGCGCGGTTTGTGGAAGGCGAGCAGGTCGGTCTGATGGCGGGTGCCGGATTTGCCGCCTGCGAATCCGATGTGATCAAAGACCGGGCTGTCCAATCGATCCGATGCCGTGCCGGACTTCACTTCCGCAGTGAGATCTCCGACCGTGGTTAGAATCCGACTCGGTTGGTAAACATAATCGCCAACGTTCTCGATCTGCGTCGAACCGCTGAGAACCAGGAAGGCTGCCATCCCCGCTTCCACGGCACCGCGGATGTCTGTCTCCATGGTGTCGCCAATCATGATCACTTGATCACATTCACTGTGGGTGAGCTCGATCAGCTTGCGACGCGCACGGTGAAACATGTAACCATTCGGTTTTCCAAGGAAGTAGGCCCGGCGTCCAGTGCTGGCCTCCAGGAAGGCGCCGATGGCACCTGCCCCTGGGCGTGTCTTGTCCTGTGCCACCGGACACCAATTGTCGGGATTGGTCACCAGCAAGCGCGCTCCGCGCTCGAGGCATTCGTGGGCCTTGGTCAGCTTTTCCATGCTGGGCGTCCCTTCGCCCACGACCACATAGCTTGGACTGATGCTGTCATTCGCGATCTTTCGCTCGTGGAGTGCGCTCATGAGTCCACCCTCTCCGATGACGAATGCGGTGCAGTTGGGATGCGTTTCGCTCAGGAAATCCGCTGTGTTCAGCGCGGAGGTGTAAAAATGTCTCGGATAGAGCCCGGTGATCCCAAGGTGCTTCAGCCTCACGGCCAAGTCCTCCGGCGTAGGTGCCGAGTTATTGGTGAGAAACAGAAACGGAGTGCCAGTGTTGAGTAGGGCCTGCACAAAATCTGCCGCGCCGGCGATCACGTGGTTCTCTCGGTAAATGACCCCGTCCATGTCGATCAAATAGCCAGTTTTCATAAGTCTTCTGCGTTCATAGCTTGCCAAATTGTCCATCGAAGGCCCTGTGCATGAACTCCTCCCCTTGGGGCCTCGACTCCCCTCCGCTACATCCGTGTCGATGCTCGCCACCGGGAGTGGTCGCACGGTTTGGGCCCCACCCCACGCTCTAAGCAGTCCCTCTGCCGTGGTGAGCCAAATTCGCTGAAGTGGAATCAACCCCTGCGTAAAGCAATTGGCTCGTAGAGGGTTGGAGATGCTATGAAAAAAGTTCCGAGATGCCAGCAGTTGGCGCAGTGATTTCGCTCGCGGCTATAGAGGGCTTGAGTGTGTCCACTGTGCCCAAAACGCCGCAATTGTGCGAGTTTCGCCCGCTCATCTTTCGCCCGCACTCCCTCTCATACTCGCGAACAGGCTGCGAGATGAGGGTTTCAGTGAACGCGCTTCCCTCGGCATGATCTGCCAGGGCGCGGTTAATTGTCGTCGTCAGTTTTCGATTTTTTACTGAAAACGAAACCCGCGCGCACCGGCGGAGGCATCGGAGTGTTCGCGCCTTTGATGGAGTGCCAGAGCACTTGATTGAGCAGTAGATCGTCGGCCGCGTCTTCGCGTGCGAAATTCATCCGTCCCGATTCCCGGCTGCCCCACGCGTGTTGGGTGTTCTTTTCCTCAAGATTTACTTGGGTGGCTTCGGCCAAGTAGGGCCGCGCGTCGGCATGGGCGTCGAAGGCGTTGAACATGGGACGGGCGGTGGCATCGAACTGCGACATCGGCTGAAGTCCGAGAATGAGCTCCATGGTTCGCAGCATGCTCGCGGTGGAGTACATCGTGGAGTCGACCGCGCTGCGTCGTGTGTAGGGGCTGATCACATACGCGACGGTACGATGCGCATCGATGTGGTCAGGTCCGTTCTGAGCGTCGTCCTCCACCACAAAGATCGCGGTGCTGGTCCAGAATTTCGACCGACTCACTGCTTCCACCAAACGCCCTAGCGCGACGTCGTTGTCGGCTACGCAGGCATTCGGCGAGCGCTTTCCATCCGAGGTTCCAGCGGTGTGATCGCTGGGGAGGCGCAGGATTTGCAGCCGCGGCATCTCGCCTTCGCGTTCGAATCGCTTCAGCTCGGAGATGAAACGCTCGGTTCGCTGGGTGTCGGGATAGTCCATGTCAAAGCTGCGATAGTACGGATCGAAATGATCCTTCAGCGCCGACATCCGAGTGGTATTGGGCAGGTTCGCGGTCTTGGCGTTGATGACAAACTCGCCATAGCTGCGATAACTGACCCCCGCTTCCCGTGCACGGTCCCAGAGGTAGCCACCGGCGGGTTCTGCGATCTTGAAATTTCCTTCCGCCGGGTAGGTGTATTTTTTCAGCTGATTGTGTCCGTAGCTCAGTGGCCAGGTCTTCTCTACGAAGTCGGTTGCGTACGCTCCCAGAGACCATTCATGGCCGTCCGCGCTGACCTCGCTCTCCACGTAGAAATTGTCCAGAAGCACAAACTCGCGAGCCAGCTTGTGGTGGTTGGGAGTGATTTTTTCGGGGAAGAGACAGAGGTTCGGATCTCCGCGTCCCTGCGGCATATCTCCTAAAATCTGATCGTAAGTTCGGTTCTCCTTGATGACGTAGAGCACGTGTTGGATCGGGCTCGGTCCTCCTGGTTTTATTGGGATGGGGTGTCCGACTTCCAGCGCTGGCGGGCCTGCCGTGAAGGATGCGGGCATCCCGGTGTAGGCGGCGACAGTCCAGGTTTTTAGGGCCGCTTCGAATTTATCCATCGCGGGCAGATCGATGATGCTGACGCTCCCTTGGATCAAGCCCGCGATATACTCCCTGACAGTGCTAGGCGGGTCATTCCCAGGACGAGGTCCGTGGCGGTTGGAGCGTGAAGTTTGTCCCTTGCCGTTGGCAACCAGCAATTGTTTTCCATCTGGGGTGACCCGCACTGAGGTGGGGTACCAACCCACTGGGATAAATCCGATAGACCGGCTGCGCCCCCACTCGCTCACATCGAAGACGGAGACCGCGTTGATGTTTGCGTTCGCGACGAAGAGTAGTTTTTCATCCGATGAGAGAGCGAGGCTGTTCGGGGTCGACCCCGGCGGCGAGTTGGGGGACAACTCGGCCACCAACCTCTCCACGGTCTTGCCGCTGCTGGTGTCGATCACCGAGACTGTGTTGCGATTGGCGTTAGCCACTAACAGATGCTTCCCCGACTGTGTGAGGAGCATTTCATTGGGATGATCCTCCACCTCCCAGCGGCCGATGAGCTGCGAGGTGGCGAGATCGATGACTTGCACCGATGCCTGAGCCCACAAGCTGACATAGAGCCGCTGTCGGCGCTCGTCGACCACCACGCCATAGGGATAGGGTGCGTCGGCGCGAACCCTATCGAGGATTGCCTCGGCACGCTTGGTGATGGCGTCCTGATCTTCGTTCTTCGAGTCGGCCTCATCGCGGAGCGCCTTCGCTAACGGACCTTCCACCAGAATGATCTCCGAACGGTTTGTGCGCGCGATCAGATCCACCAGACTGATGCGTTGCCCGATCACGTTGGCCACGTAGGCATATTTTCCATTTCGAGAGAGCGCGAGGCCAGCGGGAATGCTGCGCTCTTTTTCATCACGGAGTGCCAAGGTCTCGTGGTCTTGCAGGAATCCCTTATGAAAGCGAATGAGATGCAGTTCCTCATGAGATCCCCCGCTGGCGATGAGCTTAGTGCCGTCCGGGGTGAAGGCGAGTCCGTAAAAGGCCTCGCGGAGCGAGAGTCGCGTGGTGACCTCCTTTGTTTTCAGGCTGAGGATCACAATCTCGTGCTGGCCGTAGCCGCAATGCAGCACCGCTGCGAATTCGCCGCCGGGATGGATCGCGATGTTCGATGGAAAGTCACCGACTGGCACCTGAGTGCCCATCGGTCGCAGCGACCATTGATTTGGCAACAGCACCGATCCGTCCGCGCGAAATCCAGGCACGGCAGTGATATCCGGTTCTTCGCGAAGCTTGGTTGGAGTTGCCACCGGGGTGGAGCCGCAGCCCAGCGGGACAAGGGCGAGTGTCAGCAGGAGCAAGAGTGCGAGAAGGGGCCGCATAGGATTGCGCGGGGTTATGCATGAACCGGGTGGGTTAAGCAATCCGCAGATTGATTTTCGCTTGCAGCCAGAACGAATCTCAGGTTTCTCCTCCCCGGATCGGAAACGGCCAGGGCCGGGCTTAGCCGCGAAAAAGCGCAAGATACGCAGAAAAGAAGGGAACCCTGCACGGCCAATTTCTTTCCATCAGAGCCGGTCGGCCGCAGCCATTGGAAATAACTTTAGCCTCCTGGTGCTGCCCTCGTTTTCTTTTTTGCGTATTCTGCGCCTCTTCGCGGCTAAAGCCGGTCCCTGCGGTTCTCTCGTCGTTGCGGTGGTTGTCTTCTGTAGTGTGGGCCGTATCGGCCCATCCC
>JAYTTC010000279.1:0-6884 GCA_043745255.1 Verrucomicrobiales bacterium | reverse complement strand
TGCGGGCTCGATCGCAAATTTTCACTTTTGAAAAATCACTACTTCTGGGACAGGCTCTATTTATGCCTGCCTGCGCTATCTGGTGGAGCTCGGGGGGCGCCATATCATTACCATTGAAGACCCTGCCGAACAGGTCTTGACCGGGGTCATGCAGACGGAGATCAACGAAGCGATCGGCCTTAATTTTTCGAAGGCTGCCCGGCATTTGCTTCGGCAGGATCCGCAGGTCTTGGTGGTGGGCGAGATTCGCGACGAGGAAACGGCCAACTTGGTCGTGCGTGCTGCTCTTACCGGTCATCTGGTGATTGCCACTCTGCATGCAGGCTCGTGTCGCGCCGTTCTGGAGCGACTTCTGGTGATGTGTAGCGATCGGTACGCCGGTCTCTCCGCGCTCTCACTGATCCTGAACCAGCGTCTCATTCGCCGCGTCTGCCCGGGGTGCCAGGGCATGGGTTGCGTCGACTGCCTGAAGTCTGGATATCGCGGACGAACGGCGGCGGTGGAGACATTCCAGTTCGACGAGTCTTCCCGGGTCGCAGCGCGCACGCAGGGACCTGATGTGATTCGACCCCCTATCGACTTGAGATCCGCAGGCAGGGCGCTGCTGGAGAGAGGACTCACCACGGAGGCGGAACTCACCCGCGTTTTTGGCCCATGAACTACGACGAATTCGCATTCGCAAATCAACAGCTTGCTGGCATGCTCAAATCGGGGCTTCCGCTGGAAGGCGCTCTTAAACAGCTTTGTTCTTCGATGCGTCGCGGAGAGCTTCGGGAGGAGTTCGATCGATTTGCCGCCGACCTCTCCACCGGCACTCCACTCGCCCAGGCCCTTACCGCCCGCAAGTTTCCTCCCCTCTACATCGCGCTCCTTCGCATTGGACAGGCGAGCAATGATCTCCCGTCTGTGCTGACATTGGTCGCGGATCATTACCGTCGCGTGAACGATCTTTGGACGCGACTGAAGGGCTTGATGGTTTATCCGGTGATTGTTCTCTGCGCATCGCTGGCGCTCTCAGTGCTCATCGGAGTCGCCTATCAGCGCTTTACCCGAGAGATCGTCCTGGAGATGGGATCGTTGGTCCCCGGATCCGTTCAACCTATCCAGGTCCGGATGCTGGAGTTCCAGGTGTGGGCCCCGGTCGTTGTGCTGGCGGCTGTGCTCCTTGTCGTGGCATTCATGGTTCGTTCACGGCGTTTGAGACAACGACTTCGCTGGATCGTTCCCGGCTTCAAGGAGGCGAGCATCGCCGGAGTCGCGGGGAGTCTGGGGTTGATGCTATCGCGTGGATGTCAGCTGCCCGAAGCCCTGGAGCTGATCCGCCAGGTGGAGACGGACCCTCGGGTGAGTTGGGAGCTGGGACGCTGGCAGAAGCAACTGGCAGAGGGGGCCACTCGGTTCTCCACGCTCACATCGGGCGGGCAACTTTTCCCGCCGCTGTTTACCTGGCTCGTTTCAGCGAATGGTGAAGACTGGTGCGCCGGCTTCCAGCAGGCGTCCGAGGTTTTCCACGCGCGGGCCCTGAATCGGATCGAGATAGGCCTCTACGCGTCGCTTCCGGTATCGATTCTCGTGCTGGGCACCTTGATTCTGGGCCAGCTCTCGCCCGTCTATTCCCTCCTCACCCACTTCATGACACTGCTGGGTTCGGACACCCAATAGATTCGCCGCATGGATGCATACTCATTCGTTTTCGAAGATCTGGGATTGTTCGCAGTTCGGATTCTTGCGCTCGGCTGCTGGATTATTTTCTCGGTAGGCATTCCTCTGGTGATCTGGTTTCTGATCAGCCTTCCGATGCGTCGATCCGAACGGACCCAGCTGATCCTGGATCTGCTGGAACGAGGGCTCCGCTCTGGGCGCACCCCCGAACAGGTGATCCTCGAGCTTGCGGACTGCCGTGATCGAAGCTTGGGAAAGCGTCTCTATCGCATGGCCGGACTTGTTCGTCAGGGCATTCGTTTCGATCAAGCCTTGGAGCGCACTCCGGGATTTCTCCCTCCCCAAATCCTGGCCATTCTCCGCGCGGGCTGCGCTCTGGGTGACATTAGCAAAGTGCTGCCGGCAGCTCGGCGTTGCCTGGCAGACTCTACCTCGCAGACACGCGCCTCACTCAACTTTCTTCCCATCTTGTCGCTGGTGTTGCTCCCTGTCTTGCCGTGTGTGCTCATGGTGTTGCATGTCTGGATTGAGCCGAAGTTCCGAATGATCTGGAGCGATATGGATGCGGGCATGCACCCAAGCACGGGTGTGCAGGCTTCGCTCTATGGCTTTCCCCTGCTGATCGGAACTCCATTGATGATGATGGGGCTGTTCTATCTGGGAGTTGCCCTTTACCTCGCGGGACCTTGGCTCCAACGAACCTTTCAGAAAGCAGGGATCCCTGTCCTGGACTGGATGGCCTGCTCAATCCCCTGGCAATGGAAGCGACTGCAACGTGATTTCTCAACCTTGCTCGCCCTGCTTTTGGATTCAGGGGTCCCAGAGAGGGATGCGATTCGCATCGCGGGAGAAGGCACCGCGAACGTGTGTTTCCAACGACGAACGCAGCGGATGCTGGAGACGTTGAAACAAGGACATTCGCTTCCGTCGGCGTTGCGGATACTCGATCACTCAGGCGAGTTTGAATGGCGACTGAGCAATGCCGCTCGCTCGTCGCATGGGTTCATGAGCGCGCTCCACGGATGGCTCGAGTTTCTCGATGCCAAGGCATTTCAACAGCAACAAACCGCTGCGCACTTGCTCAGCACTGCAGTCGTCCTGATCAACGGAGTCGTGGTTGGCTTTATCACGTTCGCCGTGTTCCAGTTCTTAATTGGAATCCTGAGTTCGGAGGCACTCTGGTGAAGATTCGACTGATCAGAGCGAAGAGCCGGCGTTGCGCCGCTCTGAGCACCGAGATGACGATGGCCCTCGCCATCCTCGCCTCCACCGCAATCCCGCTCTCCTTTTCCTTTATGCTCGAAGCGCGCATCGTGAAGGACGCCTATCAAGATGCGGTGGCGATGGAGATTGTCGATGGTGAGATGGAGATCCTCGCGGCAGGAGCCTGGACAGCCGCTTCAATCGGAGAGCATCCCTATCCCGTAAACGCTGAATCGGCGAGAAATCTACCGCCAGGTCAGTTTTTACTGACGCGAGCCCGTGATCGAATTCAATTGGAATGGCGTCCAGACCGGGTTGGAAAAGGGCATATTCAACGTCGCGAGGTCCTGTTGCCATGAATCTCCCCTCAGAGATCACTCCAGGCGGGCGCTACCGAGCTTGCAGCGGTCGTGTGGGTGGATTCACCTTGCTGGAATGCTTGGTGTATCTGGCCGTGCTGGGGGTGATATTTGCTCTCGCGTACGAGTGCTTCTATCGCGCCGAGAGCACCGTGCGTCGACTGTCTGGAAACAGCGGCGACATCGTCCGCGCTCTGCGTGCGGGCGAGCGGTGGCGAGCAGAGTTGAGGGCTGCTGGAGGGGTCGTATCCATGGACGAGACGGGACCCGAGAGAATCCTGCGAATCCCGCAATCTCCTGGGGAGGTCCGCTATGTATTTCGAGAGGGCACGGTCTGGAGGCAGAGTTCATCCCAACTCAACTGGGATCCCGTTCTGCCCAAAACCGCCGCATCGAGGATGTTGTCAGAGACGCGAGCGGGGGTTCAGGCTTGGCGTTGGGAGCTGGAGCTCGCCTCCAGCGCAAAAACGCCTCGCATCCGACCGATGTTCACATTTCTAGCTCCCGTTCCGCATCGACCATGAAACGCTCGCCGCTTTCTGCTTATGGCGGATCCCGTGGTGCCTCAGCCATGCTGGTGGTGATGATCGTATTGGCACTGTTGACCCTCTGCAGTGTCGTTGCCGTGGAAACGGTGACCCATCTCCGTCGGGAATTGAAAGAGATCGAGCGGGTTCAAAAACTCAAGTTCCAGAAGCCAGCCCTCAAACCATGAACTGTAACGTGGAGCGGCAACTTTCGGTGGCCATTGAAAACCAACCCGGCAGGCTCGCTGCCATTTGTCGGTTGCTCTCGGGACAAGGGATCAACATCCGCGACCTGACCGTGGTGGATAATATCGAGCAGGGAATGATCCGTCTCATCCCAAACGATCCTGTTCTCTGCAAAAACTTACTGGCCCGAGAGGGACTTTACGTCATCGAGGCCGATGTGTTGGTGGTCATTGTCAAGGATCTGCCCGGAGAGCTTGCGCGGATTTCGGAGGCGCTTGCTCAGGCTGCGATCAATATCGACTACGTCTACGGCACTCAGGATTCCTCGGAACGCGAGATGAGATTGGTTTTCAAGGTGTCTCATTTGGCACCAGCACGAGCCGCTGTGGAAGCGATCCAGTGATGGCCTGAATGAACGGCATCCTTCAAGGCACGATCGGGATTCTTCCTCCCGGCGCATTGGGCGTGGGTTTTTTCTACCACCTCACCCGCAAGCTGGCTCAGATCGACGGCTCGGTCTTCTTCGTGGAACGCGATGGCTCCTCCAGTGCGGCCATGCTCCGTTCGATAGGCGAACTCCTGATCAGCGATGAAACGGGTCTCCATCGACAGCCCCTCGCGCCGATCCTCAAGCCAGATCTCAGCCGATGTCAGGCAGCCGCCTGCTTGCCCGAAGTCCTGCTGATTTGTCCGAATCCGGATCAACTGCTCCCTCTGTTGACTCCGTGTGTCTTACTGCTGGAGCGCGCCAGCGAGAGCGGAATCCTCGACCCGGCATCGCTGCCCCTTCCTTTGCTCGTGCTTTGCTCCAACGGAATCTACTTTCAGCGCATCCGGCAGGTATTCCTTGAAAAACTGGAAGAGTCGACCCTTCTGGGACGGCTTCCCGATCTCTGGCCTGATTTGATGCCATCGATTGTGGGACGGCTGCTGAGAGGCGTCAGTCTTCAGACGGCTCTGCGTGATGGCGATGGCTCGGGAGCCGTGTACCGACCCGGGCCTTCCGGTCCTACGCGCCTTGCAGGGGGGGATCTCGCCAGCCGTTGTCGGGCTCATGAGCTGCTCGCGGGACGCGGCGGCCTCTTTGAGATTGCGGAGACCGCCTCTCCCACGCGCACCGAGTTCGATAAAGCGATGGTGAATCTGGCGGCGAACCTTCTCGGACAACTCGCGGCCATTGACGAGGATGGCCGATTCAGTCCGCTGGCTCTTCGCGAGATCCTGAGCCGCATCGGCGAGCCGGCGGTGCGCGATCTCGTTCGCCGTGTGGTGGAAATCGGAAGAGCGGTGCGCGCCTATGGCCCGAAGGAGGACCTCGCAGGAATTGGAGACACGGTATTTCAAAATCTTCAGCGTCATGGGGAGCATGTGCCCTCGAGTCTCCAGTGGTTGAGTCTTAGGCTCAAGAGAGGGGAGGCGATCACGGATCTCAGTCCGACCGAGCTCTGGCTGCTGGACCCTCTGATGTATTATGCCCGGTCGGCTGAACTCATCGAAGCGCTGAACTACTTCGAGTCGCTCCGGAGTCGACTCCGCGAGAAGCTCGCGAAAGCAACTCTGTAGCGTCGTCCGTATCGGACGATCCCCGCGCGAACACACCAACCCACGTCCCTCTTTTACCAACGCGTCTCCGTTCCTCCGAAGGAACCTGCAGTCGCGGGCAGCTTCATCACACGCTTGTTTCGTCAACGCCCCGATGCGCTGATACGGCGCACACTACAGAATTTGCGGGGGTTCAGCCTACGTGATGGCGAGCTCTTTGCGGATTCCGAATTTTTCCACACGCTTACGGAGTGTGGCTCGGGTGATGCCCAGCAGCTTGGCGGCCTGTACCTGATTCCCTTTGGTTTCCACCAAGGCTTGGATGATGAGCTCGCGTTCGACTGCTGGCAGGATCTTGAGACTGGATTGAGATCGTGCGAGGGCGAATAGGGACCGGGCGATGCTGCTGACGTCGGGCTCAGCGGTAGACATCTGAACCCCGACCCCCGGCAGTTCGGTGCTTACGCTGACCGGGCTGATAGCGGGGGAGGACACGGCTTCCCCGCGCACCTCGGGCGGTAGATCACGAGGCAGGATGACGTCTCCCTTGCACACTACCAGCGCGCGTTGAATCGCGTTCTCCAGCTCTCGCACGTTGCCGGGCCAGGAATGGTGTTCCAGAACCGCAAGGGCTTCGGCCGAAACCGCGCGCGGGGGGACTCCTTCGCGTTGCGCCAGCTTGGTGAGGAAATAGTCGATGAGCAGCCGGATATCGCTGCGTCGCTCCCGCAAGGAAGGCAGAAGAATCCGCACGACATTCAGGCGGAAGAAAAGATCCTCCCGGAACTGCCGAGCCGCAACCGCCTGCTCCAACGGCCGGTTGGTCGCCGCGATGACCCGGACGCTCACCTGGATCGGCTGATTCCCCCCGACCCGCTCGAAGGTCCCCGATTGCAGTACGCGGAGGATCTTGGTTTGCGTGGCCAAGGCCATGTCGCCGATCTCATCCAGGAAGATCGTTCCTTTGTGGCATTGCTCGAATTTGCCGATGCGCTGGTTTGTCGCACCTGTGAACGCCCCCTTCTCGTGTCCGAAGAGCTCGCTCTCCAAAAGGTTTTCTGGAATGGCGGCGCAGTTGATCGCGAGGAAAGTCTGAGTGCTACGTCGGCTGTGGTGGTAGATCGCGCGGGCGACCAGCTCTTTCCCGGTGCCGCTTTCGCCGGTGATCAACGCGGTCGCGTCGGTCGCTGCGAGCTGGCCAATCAGCTTGAAAACTTCCTGCATTGGAGCGCTGCGGCCCACAATCCCGAGATCGTAATCCTCCGACTCGAGCAGCGGCTGATACGATACCTTCTTCCGCATGTCATGCGACGCCTTGAGCGCCCCGGAGATCACTTCCTTAAGCTTCGTGACATCGAACGGCTTGAGAAGATAGTCGTAGGCACCGAGCTTCATGGCCTCGATG